>JAUWIR010000022.1 GCA_030605265.1 Pseudomonadota bacterium
CTCCTTTTGAAACCCCTAATATGCAAGCTTTGCTGATGATCCCCATTTGGGCCCATGATCAATTATTCGGATTTATAGGGTTTGAAAATTTGACCGATCCAATTCATTGGAAGGAAGAAGATATTCGCTTTTTACGAATGATCGCTCAAATATTCAGGCGCTCAATCCGGGCTCATCACACTGAAGAAGAGCTGCGGAAAACAAGGGACCAACTTGAGGCAGTCTTTACCTGTATCGCTGATCCCTTAAATGTCATAGACCGATCTTATATTGTTTTGATGTGTAATCCCGCCAGGGCCGAACTATTACATAGGAGAGTCGAAGATATTATAGGTCGAAAATGTTATGATGTGTTTCATAATAATACGGCCCCTTGTATTGCTTGTGCAGTTACGGATGTTTTTCAAACCGGCAAACCATCCTATCGATTGCGTTGCAGGAAAAAACCTGATTGCACAGATTCGTGGTCTGATGTATTTGCTTTTCCTATACGAAACAGTAACGGGGAAATTATTCAGGCTGTTGAATTTGCCAGAGATATCACTCAACGAAAAAAAGCGGAAGATGAAATTCAGAAGCTGTATGCAGCCCTTGAGAGAAAGGTTGAAAAAAGAACTAAAGAGTTACGAAATATTCAGGAAGAATTATTGCTTAAAGAAAAGCTCGCCCTTATTGGGCAACTTATTGGGAGTGTGGGACATGAATTTCGAAGCTCTTTAACTATTCTTTCGGGCTCGCTCTATCTTTTGAAAAGTAGAGGGGATTCAGATGATATTGATGAATTAATTGATACCCTGGGAGAAGAAATTCATAAAATGAGTAAATTTGTAGAGGACCTTTTAGATTTTTCCCGGACAACTTCTCCTAATTTTCAGCAGGTAGATTTGAAGGCCCTTCTTCATCGATTACTCCGAAAAATTGATATTTCTTCACAGATTGATGTTTCCCTGGATTTTCCTGAGGAGTTCCCTCAGGCCTATGTTGATCAGGATCATGTTGAGCAGATTTTTCATAATCTTATCTCAAATGCTGTTGAGGCTATGCCTTCAGGAGGTAATTTAACTATTACGGGAAAGCAAGAGAAGGGTAAAATAGCCCTCTCTTTCACTGATTCGGGAGTGGGCATTCCCCCCATAAATATCCGGAAGATATTTACTCCTCTTTATACTACCAAGACCAAGGGAACAGGCCTTGGATTATCAATTATTAATATGCTTATTCATAAAAATAAAGGGAAAGTAACTGTTGAAAGCACACCTCATCAAGGCACTACTTTTCATATTACTTTTAATAAACCTTACTAGCATTTAACGTATCTAATGTAACGAAGTGAATTTGGTTTCAAAGGGCATTCTTCGGCAATTTTAAAGCCGTCAATAATTTTTTTATCCCGAAGATCATAAAGTCTGGGGACCATTTGGTCTCTGATATCAGTTACTTGCATGGGATTAATATGGATTTTAGTCCCACCTTCAAATCCGGCTGGGTTGTTAATTCTCCATTTGATCAGAATGTGCCATGGCATAGGCACAATAGTGTCTCTTGGGCAATAGTACCATTCCTCATTACAGGAAATATTGCTACCCATAGCTGCGTGGCAGGCGTGAACAAGGTTGCTGAAGCCACGAAGCTCTTTATCGTTATGGTCAGTTGGACGAAAATTTTCACTTTTCGAATAAATAACTAAAGTCGGGTGGATATGACCTATATCCACAAAGGCGATAGCGTGATCATTTTCCGCAATTACCAGATTATTATAGCTGGCAAAATTTACAGCCAGTTCATTGTAGATATTGGGATATTGACCCACTAAATTTAATTCCCGTTCTACTGAAGACCCCCATTCATCCAAAGCTACTAACTGTTTATGTAAATGATCAAATGAGGCCCCTGCATCATGGAGCCAATTTTGAAATACGCTGATGTATCTCACATAACGGTTTTGAGCATAAATATCTTTCATTGCCTCTATAGTAAATTTAAAATATTGGAAATGTTCTTCTTGAGTTAATTTACCTGAAGAACAAAGCTCATCCGTATATTCCGCCCCTTCCTGGTAATGCTTTCCAGCTACAATGAGTTCATGTCCGCCACAGAAAAAAGCATTGGCCATCTCTAATTTTTCATGGATATTTTTTCCGTTGATCTCCTCCGGCGAAAGCCCTGAGAGTTTTAATTTGAGGTTGATGATTCCCAAGACATGATCCATTCCCTGTTTTTGACTGATATAACGTTCTTTCCATTTTTTATTTTCACCTTGAAGCTGAAAGTGATAGTTTTTTTTCCAATAATCAGTAGTTACAATTTCAAATAAATTAGGAATGCGTCGAAAATCTGCAGGATGGTTGAATATTTCATCAGGATTCAGCCGTGAAAGAATTTTATCTTGTCCATTTTGTATAATCAGTCTCCCCTTTTCAGGGGGAGTGTTAAAATATTTGCTTTGGCAAAAATTACAATACTCTTCTCCATTGGGAGAAGGCTTAATTTTTTCTCGATTTTTTGGTTTGGCATTGGTGATGGGTTTATTTTTTCTTCCCGGTATAGTCCACACTTCCAAATCTGTAAATGGGTTGATTTGCTTGGTTGTCCCATCGGGCATTATTCTATAAATTGACTTTTGAACGCGACTTAAGCTTTGCTGAAATTGCATAGAGATTTCTCCCTAATATTTAAGTTAATGGTTTTTTGCATCCTGGTTAATAAAAAAGTTAGTTTTATTGTAACAATTTTACTCAAAAACTAAGTATTAAAATAGCAAACATTAAAGATAAAATCAATACAATTATCGTCAATTTATCACCAAATTTAATAAAATTTGGTCTTTAACAATTACTCATACCATTTTATATTTAAAATTCAAATAGTTAATATTATAAAAAGGAAGCTCAGTCATTTTTTTCAGTTTTGGCTTGTTTTTCCATTTCTTCGATTTTTTCCTGCCACTGTTTCATTTCATTTTGCAGATTTCCAACTTTATTTGGGGTTTGTCCACTGGATGAAGCTGATATTATATGTGGAGTAAGCAGGATGACTAATTCCTTTTTTTTTGTTTGCTTAGAATAATTGGAAAAAAAGATCGGCCCTATTATGGGGATACTGCCCAAAATAGGGAAACGGGCTATATTTTCTATTTCCGAGTTTCGAATAAGGCCGCCAATAAAAATAGTTTCACCTGATTTAACCATAATTGAAGTGGTCACTGAAGTGGTATTTTTTTGAGGTATTCCGCCCTCCAAACCCCCGGTACTTACTTCAGGATGAATAGTTAAGATAATGGTCCCATCATTCGCTATATGAGGTGTCAGTTCTAATTGTGTGCCGACATCTACAAATTCCACTGATTGTAGAGTGCTGGTCTCAGTGGTGGTGGTTTGATAATAGCCTATTTTCCCACCAATAAGAATTTGAGCTGATTTGCCATCTAAAACTAAAAGGCGAGGAGTAGCCAGTGTTTTTACATCTCCCGTTTTTTCTAAAGCGCTTAATTTCAAATAAAAAGAGGGTTTTGTAATTCCAAAAAAGAACTGACTGGGATCATTGACCATATTTTCTGAAGTAAATTGAGGTCCTGGAGTATTTACTTGTCCCCTATCGGTTTTCCCATCAAAGCTATCTCCCCAATCGAATCCGTACAAGGTATCGTCATTTAAGGTAATCTCTAAAATCCGGGTTTCAATAAGGGCCTGTTTTGGAGGAATATCTATAGATGATATGAGGTTTTCAATTTTGGGAAAAATCTTTTCCTCACTTTCTACCAGCAGTAATCTTTCTTTTGAATAGGCAGTTGTTCTTGCATCTTTAAAAGACCATTGGACCATGGCGGTAAGTTCTGTAAGGTCGGCATAGTTGATGGGGAATATTTTAATAGTTACATCTTTTTCATTTTTATTTTTACCTTTTTCAACAATATAAACAGTTCCTTCTTTTCGCCAATTCAGCCCCATGGTTTTAGTTATAGCAGTTAAAGTATCCTCTAAATCCGCATTGCTAAGATGTAGACTGATTCGTCCTGTGACCTCTGGTGTGCTAATAATATTCAGGTTATTTTTTATAGCCAAGACCTTTAATAGCGTTTTAATATCCATATCTTGAATATTTAATGAAGGATTATTCATAGGTCCCGGAACTTCCTCAGCCCTGGCAAATCCTGAAAGGAAAATCAATAAAATAAAGGGGAGAAGATAAGTAACCTTTTTTTTTCTTTTATCGGTAATCATTATTTACCTCACATTAGCCCTAAAAGTTTTTCATTTAACTGTGTTAGGGGGTCAGGTCTTTAATTATCAGTTTTTGTTAAAAGTATTAGTGCTCAAATAAACCGCTGTTAAAAAACTGATAATTAAAGACCTGACCCCATGGTTTCATTTTAAAGTTAATGTTACCTGCCTGCCATTTTTAATCAGGATAACCTTTGCTTCATCTATCTCTAACAGTTGGTACCCTGAAATAGTCTGATCGATAAGCAAAGGTTGGTTATTAATTACAGCCATGGGAGGATCTCCCGGGAAAGTGGCCTCAAGTTTCAATTTGGGTCTTGATCTTGTTCTTTTTCTTTTTGCCGCTTTTATTTTTTTAAAATCAAAGATGTTTCTTTCCAAATTTTCCGGCCATTCTTCAAGGGTTGCTTTTTTCCCTTTTACTAAAGGTAGATCACTTAATTTTTCTATAATGAGAACACTTTCCTTTGATAAATAAGAAGTGGATTTTTTCCTGGTATATTTAGAGGAAGAGGAACTCTTTTGAAAAGAGGTAATTTTTTCTTTAATTGGTCTTTTAAAGACAACGGCTATCAATAATATAGCTGATAAGAGGGTTACTTTTATTATTTGAGACCGAGAACTGTTTGTTTCCATTTTTTTATTTTTATTCCTTTATGGAAATATTCAATGCCCTTGAAACCAACAAATTCTTGGGTGTAAAGACATCAAAGACAATTTCTTGAGATAAATTTTTATCAGAGTCTGATTTAGCCTCCATTTTTATTGATCGTATTTGCAAGGTGGGGATATTTTTTTCCAATAGAGACAATAAACGATAGGAAGCCGGAAACTCACCATCCAGTTTAAGAAAAAAGGAATTATGCCGATAATTTTCAGTTTCCTCCTCAACCTTAGGATGGATTAATAATACCTTAAGTCCCAAATCTGCGGCCATAGTATCTAAATTTTGCATAATGTCCCAGATAAAATCATTTTGAAAAAAATTAGTTTCAAGTTTTTGAATCTCTTGGCGCAAATTTGCTTTTTTCCCCTTAACAAAAGAGAGCTTTTCTTTTAAGTCATTGATGGAGATATTTTTTTCAGAAAGGTACTTTTTTTCAGTTTCTAATCCTTTAATTTTCAAGTTTATCGGTTTTTGAATAAGAAAAAGATAACTTACTGCCAGCAATAAACCCAAACCGAAAAAAGCTATGTCTACTTGTTTTTGATTAAAGCGCATTGTTTTTCCAATTTAATGTTTTTTTTATTTATGATTCTTGCTGTCCTGTTTCATAATAATTAAGGGAGAGTTCAAAATGGATAAATTTCCCCTTTTTATCGTCAATATCCGATTTTATTAGAGTTACCTCGCCAAAAGATCTGTTTTTTTGAAGATTTAATAAGAAATTACCTAAATTTTTATAGGATTTGCCCAGGCCGCTGAGTTGCAGAGTATAGAAAAAATCCATTTGCCCTTTATCGGGAGTATTCATTCCTTTTTCCAGCAACAGATTAATGAGTCGTATTTCAGGGTCTATTGCATGAGCTAAATTAATCATGATAGGGGTAGTATAAGATCGTTCGTTGGTAAGATGGAGAAAAATTTCCCTTTTTTTTAGTAAAGGCTTAAGATTTTGGCAATCAAGATTTAAATTTTTTTCCAGCCGGGTTACTTTTTGATTATAGTCTCGGAGTATCTTCACCTTTCCATTAAGTTTGGTAAGTTTTATTAAAAAGGGCAGACTAACAAGAAGAAGGCTGATGATTAAGCAAAAAAGAAAGACCCCCCCTTTTTTAACTCTGCTTTTAATAATTATTTTTTCAATAAGTTCTGAAGGAATTAAGTTAATCTCTTTTATCTCAGGCATGTTTCATCCCTCTTAGCGCAAGCCCAAGGGCTATTTCAAACGATGGTTGTTCATTCATAATAGTATTTGCCTCATCCTGACAGATGACCTTTATACCGGTTTTTTGTTGAATGAAGTGAGGGAGGGATTTAATCATTTTACCCTTCCCTAAAAGAAGCGCTTGATTGATGACCCGTTGTTGAACTACGGAAACACAGTAGGAAAGCACCTTTTGAATTTCCCGGCAAAATTCTTCCAGATTAGGATTGATTACTTCATAGACCACTTGGCAAAGTTCTTTTAGGGTCAAAGGCCCTATTTTTTCATCATCTTTATTTTCTGCTTTTCCAAATTCCACTCCATACTGCTCAAGTACCTTTTCCGCTTTATCTTGAGATAATCCCAGTACTTTTTCGATTTTTCTTTTGACCATTTCCATTCCCCAGGGGATTTCGCGAACAACAAGGATCTTTTCATCTACTATGGTCATGATGATGGTGCCGGTTTCTTCAATGTAAAAAATGAATTGATCTTTTATGCTCGTCTCCTGCAGATAGTTAATCGTCCTGAATAGGGACATATATCGAGGTTCAATAGCCAGAGGATTTAAACCTACCTGTTGTAATACTTCAAAATACCAAAGGATGTCCTCTCTTTTGGCGGCAATGAGTAAAGCTGATTTGTGGGGGCGTTGATCAAAGGAGGGAAGATTTAAATAATCAATCACGTTTTCTTCCAAAGGGGAGGAAAGGTAATTTCCCGCTTCTCTGAGTATGGCCTGCTCAGCATCTTCATCCTCTTTTAAGCTGAAGGTGAAAGGAGTGCTGGTGATATACCCTGTCGGTAAAGTAACTATTGTTTGTTTTCCTTTAATTTGAGCGCTTTTTATCAGCTCTTTGAGTTTATTAAATAATACCTCTTTATCCTGATTTGATTTAATCTCAACCTGAGAGGCGCTATGTACGAAAAATGTGCCGGCTTGTTTTTTTAATTGCAAGAGTCTTATTTTGTTTGAATTTATATCCAGTCCGATTGGTGAGTAACCAGATTTCGTTAACATCTAAGGACACCTCGCATCCAAATAGTATATGGTTAATTTTGGTCTTAGAGTGACTTGGTCACTTTTACTGCTGTAAAATTTACATTCATTATTATCATCCAGGGTATCTGCCTCAATAATAAAGCCGTAATTTTGCAAAGGATTTTCTATCCAATAACGAGTCATCCGGGTTACTTTCCAGGACTTCCAGCCCATGGTTTTAAATGTAACACTATCTTCCACATCATTAGGATCAAAATCGCCGCCGGGAGTGGTCCAGAACAAATGCAGGTCCTTGTTTCGGTAATCCCAGGCTGTTTCATGAGGCCACCATTCATTAGTAACCCGGTGGATACGATAGCTATCATTCACAATACCTTTATTAATAAAGTCATCGTCCTTGTCCGGCTGATATAGATACATCGAAAACCTGCCGGCAATTACTGAGAATTCAGGGGGAAATGGATATTTTCCCGGGTTGAATCGAACCAATGTCCTTAATCTCTTATTATTTTCGCTATCCAGCATAAGTTCGTTTTTGTCATCTTTGACACCATTCTTGTCATCTTCCTTAAGGTAGGTATCCGCTTCTTCGATATCAGAGCCGTGTGGAGGTTGAATCATTAACCAGTGGACAGTCCTTGTGGCAGCTGAGGTCATTCCCCTTACTGTGGACCGGCTGCTGATAATAATCTGCCGATTCGGAGCATTTTCGGCAAAAGAGACGCTGTAAGCACCCTCTCCAAGGGCAAGGCCATCCATCGGAAACCTCCAATTCGGGTCCTCCTGTATTCGCCATAATCCATGGGCAATTCCTGCCTCAGCCAGATAGAAAGTCTTTAATCGCTCTACTCTGTTAGCGGCGATCCTGGTCTGAAGGCCTCTGGTCTGAGCAAAAAAAATACAGATTATCTCCAACATGAGTATGGTAACCATGACCATCAGCAAGGCAAAACCACCTTGAGATTCAAGGTATCTTTTCATCATCCTTTTCGTTATTTCAAATCTCCGCCGCCCATGTCTATTATAGTCAACAGAATTTGCTCAAGGTATTAAGTAAACCAGGGTCTTCAGGAGGACCTCCTCCCCATCTGATGAAGAAGTAACACCCAGAGTAAGGTAAACTCCGGAAATATTGGCGCTCGATACAGTTTTTACAACTTGAAAGGTTGTTACTCCTTCAAGTAAAACCTCAGCCTGGGCATTCATATAATACCTTTCCATTAGACAGCCGTTCGGGTCAAGGTAATAGAGCCAATATTCAATAGGGTCTTCGTCTTTCAGACCATCTTCATCATCATCATCCTTCATTGAAGGGCCGCCCTCATCGATCAATCCATCCCCATCATCATCTCTGCCTGCAATGCCCGGCATCCCATCACCATTGATATCCCCTCCAGGATCTTCATCAATCAGGGTGTCTCCATCATTATCTTGTCCATCCACAGGGTCTTCATCCCGATGAGAATCTTCATCATCATTTCTCCTTTTCCACGATCCCCCCTCATCAATCCATCCATCACCATCATCGTCTATACCCAAAATACCCGGCATCCCGTCTCCTGTAATGTCATCGCCAGGGTCCTCCTCGATCATTCCATCCTTATCTGTGTCTATCATGGCTGAAAAAGCCAGTACGTTTCCGGTCACACTGCTGCGCAAGGGAAGGAGAAGACGATTCGATGCCCCGGCTTTATTGACAATCCGATCAAGGGCCCAACAGGCGCCTTGGGTTGTCTCTTTTTGACTTTGACAATAGTTCAATGAGTCTAAAGCCACGGTCAGGACTCGTGCGCTTACTCCACCTAATATGGCCACAATACTCATAGAGATTAATAATTCCAAGAGAGTAATTCCTGAGTTTTCGTGAGCCATAGTAGTATTGGGTGACATGATTTGGGTTAAAATAACAATTTTTCACCGCAGAGACCGCAGAGCTCGCAGAGTTTTAATTTTTTATTTTTCTAATTTATTGCGGCCCCAATAATTATTTCTGATATTTCGTTTCCATGCATAATTAAAAGAATATGTTTTCTCTGCGTGCTCTGCGAACTCTGCGTTTATAAAATATCTAATATTTACAATACACAGAGAGTGGCCGAAACGATGATCATGGCTAAGATGTTGTTGTCGTGTTTCATGTATATTAATTAGAATTGCTGCAGCTTAACAGCTTAACAGCTGTATTTATTGACTTTGAAATCTTAATGTTTCCATCTCTATTTCACCTACTTTAAGGTAAACCCGCTTTAGGTCTAAATCCAAATCCCCATCTCCATCTCCATCATAAAAGAAGATGTGTGCTTGCCAGGGAAGTGTGTTCCCCATAATTACAGTTCCATTTGCATCTGCCAAACTTTCAAAATCTTTGTTTAGCAGCTCTTCCATTTTCGCTCGGGCAAGGTAAACATTTTGGGTTAAATTTTGTCCCACCTGTTCAATTTTCAAGCTTCCGGCCAGATTATGGGTAATAGGCACAAGAGCCAAGGAGACCAGGGCTAAAGCGAGAATTACCTCCAAAAGAGAGAAGCCCTTCCTCTCATGAATAAAGGCCCTCTTTGCACCAGCTTGTCTTTTGCGCTCATGTTGTTCCATCATTCAAAAGTAATTCTACCGATCCGGCTAATACTGATAGTATGAGTAATACTGCCCCCTTCAAGGATAATCTGTCCGGCAAAGTTCGGGTCGCCCAAAGAATTAAACTCCACCCAATGATTTCCTCTAAAATTAGCCTCTTGAATTTCTACATTGTTATAATCATCCTCTTGATCAAACTTAATTGAATACCCTTTTTTGGTCAATGGATTGATCAAGATATTATTCGCATCAATTATGGGTTCTCCCGACTCTTCATATCCTTTTTTTCTATAGCAGGATAGCAGTTGATTTCCCTCTGTCAGATCAAAAAATACCCCTAAGGTATTACTGGTATTTATGGCTTGCTGTTGGGAGAAAGTAAGCGCCATTAATACCTGACGAGCTTTATTCTGAGCCCCCATTTGAAAAAGGGCCCCGGAAAAATGAGGGATCACTGCAGTAAGAACAACCGATAAAATGAGCATTACCCATAAGAGTTCTAATAAGGTAAAACCGGAAGGTCCCTTTTCCACCATAAATTATCCATAGTTGTCTTTATCAGGTCTCTCTATTTCTACCACTCATCAAAGTTGGTGGTATCAATACTAGTAGGAGTGTTGGCAATGAATTCTCCTGTATTTAGGACAAATTTCCATCCATGAGTTGGGTCTTCGTCTGCTTCTACTGTGCCAATTGTAGTACTTGTATCATCTATGTTCACTTTGTCCGCTTGCGCATCAGTAGAATGAAAGGGATTTTTAGGAAAGCCGGTTTTTAGGTATGGGCCATAGGGAAATAGGAAGTTGCCGTCCGGCTGCTCCTTTTTATCATCGGAGGTATCATGAGCTTTATCAGTGTATTGGGTCAATTGCTTTACGAAAACATTTGGGTCTCCGGTAGGATATTGCTCACTATGCTGCAGTGAATATAGCTCTAAAGCCCCACGGATAGCAGCAAGATTTGACTTGAGGACTGATTCTTTGGCATCCTTTGATGAGCTGCTGAATTGAGGGATGACCACTGCCGCTAAAATACCAAGAATAATAACCACCATCAATAACTCAATTAAAGTGAATCCTTTATTACTAAAAAAAACTTTTTTCATGAGGGAAAACTCCTTTCTATGTTTTTTTTAATAAAAATTATTTTTTCTCATTGCCTTACTGAATTCTGAAAATTTTTCTCTTTAACCTCCTTTTCATTTAAAAATATGCGGCTCATCAGCTTACCAGCTTATCAGCTTAATTTATTCAATTAACCGCCGCCTGATAACCGGAAAATAGGTATAATAATTGAAAGTACGATGATACCTACCACCCCCCCCATTAAAATAATAATAAGTGGTTCTAATAGAGAACAAAAAATTTCCATTCCTTTTTTGAATTCCTGAGCATAATATTCACCAAGGCGTATGACTACCTTATTGAGGTTTCCTGTTTCTTCGCCTGTATGGATCATTTCTTTTACTGTGACAGGTATAAATGATTGCCTGCGGAAGGGAGCGGAAAATCCCGCCCCTTTTTCAACACTGTCGATCAATTCCTGTATGAACCTTTGATAGAGTGTACTTTTGACGATTGTCTTGGTAACTGTAAGGGCCTCAAGCAAAGGGACCCCTCCAGTGAGTAAAAATCCTAAGTTGGAAAGAAAATAGGAGGTATAGGATTGAATAAGCAAAGTTTTGATAATAGGGATTTTAAATCGATACCTCTCCACTAAAGATTTTATTTTTTCTGATTTAAGAAGCATTTTTAAACCGAACCCGAATAGGACCAGTCCAATCAATAAGAGGTGCCAATAGCTTTGTAAAAAAGTACTTAAGGCCATAAAAAAAAGGGTGGTTATGGGCAAAAGAGCTTCTTTCCCCTTTAGAAAAACCGCCAATCTGGGGAAAACGAACATAATAACAAAACAGACCACCAGGAAGGAAAAAATTGATAAAACCAGAGGATAGATTAAAGCTTTTCGAATGGCGCTTATATATTCTTCTTTTTCCTTATAGTAATCAGCCAATTGGGTGATCATTTCCCGAAGGATCCCGCCAACTTCACCAACCCTGACAACACTGGTAAAAAGAGTGGAAAAGACTTCAGGGAATTTTTCCAAGGCTTCGGAAAATAACTTGCCTGATTCAATTTGATCAAGAGTTTTGCCAATCACCTTTTTAAGATAGGGATTTTCAATTTGCGGCCCCATAACTTCAAGTGCGCGATTCAGTGAGTTCCCTGTTTCCAGCATTAAGGAAAGCTGAGAGGTAAAGAGGATTAACTCTTTGCTTTTCACCTTTTTTCCAAAGGAAAAGGAAATAGAGGAAAAAGCCTGTTTTTCTTTTTTCTCAGGTTTGATGTTGTTTGTTTGAGCGATGCTAATAGCCATAATTATTCATCAATTAAAACAGCTCGATTGACCTCTTCAATGGTACTAATACCTTCTTTTACTTTTTTTAATCCCTCATCCTTCAGGGATCTTGTACCCTTTTTCGCCATAAGTTTTCGGAAATTATTTATATTCGAATCTTCTAAAATCAACCGCTGATAATCTTGATCTATCTCAAGAAACTCATAAAGACCGGCCCTCCCTTTATACCCTGAATCATAACAGGCAGGACACCCCTCGCCTTTGGCCAGTTGAAATCCACCATCTTCTATTCCCAATCTTTCCAGGATGCTTTTAGTGGGATAATAAAAGGTTTTACATTCCGGGCAAATTTTGCGAATAAGTCTTTGAGCCAGAACAGCTATCAGGGAGGAGGAAATTAAACAAGGTTCAATACCCATGTTGAGAAGACGCGAGATGGCCCCGGGGCTATCATTGGTATGAAGAGTCGATAAAACTAAATGTCCGGTCAAAGAAGCCTGGATAGCTATTTCTGCTGTTTCGCGGTCTCTTATTTCCCCCACCATAATGATATCCGGGTCTTGACGCAGGGTGGTTTTTAAAATCTTGGCAAAGGAAAGACCAATGTTGGCATTGGTTTGGGTTTGATTTATAATTTCCATCTGATATTCAACAGGGTCTTCAATAGTAATGATATTTTTTTCTAAAGTGTTCAGCAGATTTAGGGCAGCGTAAAGGGAGGTAGTTTTACCGCTTCCTGTTGGCCCGGTCACCAAAATTAAACCAAAGGTATTTTTTAAAGCTCTCTTAAATCGGGTGATCTGATCTTGATCAAAGCCTAGTTTATTGATATCTAAAATTGCTCTTTTTTTATCTAATATTCGCAAGACGATTTTTTCCCCTAAAATACCGGGAAGGGAAGAAAAGCGAAGATCAATCATTCTCCCTTCCGCTTTTATCTGGATGCGGCCGTCTTGTGGTTGCCGACGCTCGGAAATATCTAAATTGGCCATGATTTTCAATCGCGAGATAACTGCAGGGAACAGATCCGCTCTAGGGGTCATGGTTTGGTAGAGTACGCCGTCAATGCGGTAGCGAACTCGAAACTTATTTCTTTCCGGCTCTATATGAATATCGCTTGCTCCATCCTGAATGGCTTTTAAAATAATCATATTTACCAGATTAATGATGGGGCTTTCTTCCGCCTGGCCGGAAATGCTTTGGTAGTCTTTGTCAAGAGAATTTTCCACTACCTGAAGATCTGCCTCTTCAAAATCAGCCAGAAAATCATCCACCTTTACATCCCCTTTTTCAGATGTATAATATTCTTCTATGGCTTCAACAATATCAGCTGCCCGGCAGACTACCGGCTGAATTTCACATCCGGTTATTTTGGTTAAATTGTCAAAAATAAAGATAGCCTGCGGATCAGCAGTAGCAATGGTCAGGGTATTTTTAATTTTGAACATGGGGATGATTTGGTACAAAAGGGCCTTTTCTCTTGGGATTAAGGGTAAGATCTTGGGGTCAATAAGCCCTTTGCGAAGCCAAACATGGGGGATCCCCAACTGCTGGCTCAGTATATTATCCAAGGCTTCTTCTGAGATAAGTTTTTTTTCAATCAGAATTCGGCCAAGACGCTTGCCGGTTAATTTTTGAAATTCCAAGGCTTCTTTGAGCTGATCCTCACTTATCAGCTCGGCATCAAGCAGGAATTCTCCCAGTTTTTTTCTACGAAGCCCATTAATTACGGTCATAAAAAGCTCCTGAAGGCCTTTTCCTGATCAGAGAATATTTCAAAGATATTGGTCATCTTGGTAGCCAGTAAAATGTCCATGACTAAAGGGCCGGGGTTTACCAGCTTAAGACTCCCGCCAACTTTGCGAAATTTCATCAAGTAATCCCACAAAGATTCCAATCCGCTACTGTCAACTAAGGGCACTTCTTTTAAATCTATTAATATCTTTAGATCACCCAAGGTGAGGTGATGATTTAATTTTTCCTGCAGGGGCTCTAAGTAGTCATCTGTCATTGGACCTGAGAGGGCTAAAATGAGTATTAATCCCAGTTTGGTTTCTTTAATTTTCATTTTTTATACTATTTTTTTGTTTGAGGATTTGTTGACCTTTTGATTCCACTAACTCTAGGAAAATTTTTACCAGGTCCGGGTCCAGCTGTGATCCTGCCACTTTCCTGATTTCAGCAATAGCTTCTTCATGGGAAAGGCTTTTGCGATAAGCACGGCTACTGGTGATGGCATCGTAGGTGTCGGCTATGGCAATAATCCGCGCTCCCAGGGGTATCTGTTTACCCTTTAATCCTTTTGGGTATCCCCTCCCATCGAAGCGCTCCTGATGAAATCGCACACCGTCCAGGGCAGGTTTAAACCCCTGAATCGGTTTTAAAATGATGTATCCGCGTTCCGGATGTTTTTTAATTTCATCAAATTCTTCATTGGTGAGTCGTCCGGGTTTGGTAAGTATTGCCTCAGGGATGCCTATTTTACCGATATCATGGAGCATTGAGGCCCAATTAATACTTTCCTTGACCTTCTGTGGTAATTCCATGTAATTGGCTATAAGACTGGAAATACAATTGACCCGCTCAGAATGGCCCCGAGTATAGATATCTTTTGCTTCAATAGCTGAAACAAGACATTTAACTACCGTGACCAGGAAGGTTTTCAGGTTTTGATACAATTCCGTATTTTTCAGGAGGATGGAGATGACTTCAGCCATAGAATAAAGAAGTCGCACATCCCCGGTGGTAAATTTTTTGTGTTGGATCTCCAGCATACAACAGATCCCCAGGGCCCCCTGATGTATGCCGTTGATAGTAATAGGTACGGCCACAAGACTTGAAGAAGGCGGGAAATAATTTTTCAGAATAGGGTGCTCATCCACTTGGTTTAAGATGATCAATTTATTAATAGAAAAAATTTTTAAAAGCTCTTTTCCTAATTTTTTTAGATGGGTATTGTTTTGGGCCCCCTGACAATTTTCTAAAGTGCCGCTAGCCGTAAATATCTCTTTATTTGGAAGAGTGATAAATCCATGTTCCACTTCTAAGGTTTCCGTGATTTTATCAATAATTAATTGAATGCTTTCCTCTGTCTCCTGGACCCCTTTGAGCCATTCTCCAACTTTATAAAAGAGGTTTAATTCTTCATAACGAATGGCCAGCTCTTCTGAAAGGCTGTTAACTTCAATTTGTGAGGTGAACTCTTTGGCTATATAGTCGGTTATGACTTGATAGAATTTGATTGATTCCGTATCGAACCCGGAATTATTTTCCCCCACTATTATAAGGGAGCCCATAAAATGACTCTCTCTGAGGATTGGTAACCCGATAATCAGCTTATTATTAAAGGTACATTTTTGGGTTTTACCGGCAGTCAATTGATTATGCAGATCCTGATAAATAATTGTAGGCAGGTCAGGTTTACTTGCGGCAGGGTAAACGATAACAGGGTTTCCTCGGGCGTCTCGCAGTTCAAGTTTTTGCCCTAGAAGACGGAAACTGCTTTCCAGTAGTTGAGCGATTGAATGATAATCCAGACAACAATATTTTTTTTCAGTGGGAGAAATTTTTTCCATAGTCATTATCTAAACTAAAGTATTGACCTATTATTTTGAGAAGCTCTTTTGGACTAAAGGGTTTTTCGATAAATATGGTTTTTTCCAAAGATTGGGCCCAATCACGATCCTCTTCCTGTATACTTGAGGTAATAACAATGGTCAGAAATTCTTTTTCTTTTTTTAAGGGAATAGCTCGCAGGCACAATTCTTTTCCCCCGAGTTTTGGCATATTCACATCACTTATGACCACATCGGGGCGATTGGTCCGGATCTTTTCCAGGGCTTCCAGTCCATTACTGGCAGTAATTACATCATATCCGGCATTGGTTAATTTTAATTTGACCACGCGAATCACATAGGGTTCGTCATCTGCAATTAATACTTTTTTCCTCTCAACCTGCATATAGACACTCCTTTAAATGAAAACCTCTTCTTTGGGAAGAATAAGGGAAAAGGAACTCCCGCTTCCAATAACACTCTCCACTTTGATATCACCTCTGTGTAATTGAACAATATTTTTGGCTAAAGCTAATCCTAAGCCCGTGCCGGATTCCTTGGTAATTTCTTGTCTTGCGGAGCGAAAAAATTTATCAAAAACTTGATCAAGTTCTGATTCCTCAATGCCGTAACCTGAATCAATCACTTTGATGACTATGTGCTCATTTTCCACAATTCCCTGTAAGGTTACTTTTCCGGATTCAGGAGTATATTTGATGGCATTGGTTAATAAATTTAAGATGGCTACTTCAATTAAATCTTTATCTAAAGATAAATTAGGCATTTTATCAGCAATATCACAGGTAAAATGAATATTTTTACTTATGGCTTGTTGGCGCACGGTTTGATAACAATCACTGAGCAATTTATCAGTTTTGATCATGGTTTGGGTAAGCTTTAAACAGCCGGTTTCAATTTTAGAAATATTGAGTAGGTTGTTAATGAGGCGGGATAAGCGTATGGTTTCCTTATTAATGGAATTGACGAATTCCCGCTTGTTTTGCTCATCAGAGATTTCATTATCAAGAAGCATTTCAGAATATGAACGAAGGGTGGTTAAGGGTGTTTTTAATTCATGGGCCACATGATTAATAAATTCGTTTCGAGATGATTCAGCTTGTTTTTGAGAAGTAATGTCGGTTATGGCCCATA
>JAUWIR010000027.1 GCA_030605265.1 Pseudomonadota bacterium
CGACAGACGTGACCGGTATTGTTCAGTTGCCTGAGGGAGTAGAGATGGTCATGCCTGGTGACAATGTGAGCATAACCGGGGAATTAATCACGCCGATAGCCTTGGAAAAAGAGATGAGATTTGCTATCCGTGAGGGTGGTAGAACGGTTGGCGCCGGAGTTGTCAGTGATATCATCGAATGATGGTGGAATTATTCATTAATCATTGGCTGAAAACTGGTTAATAAATAATAATAAAAAAGCAAGGACTAAAATAATAGGGTAAAGATGAGAGATATTGTAATATTAGCGTGCACTGAATGTAAACGCAGAAATTATAGTACAACCAAGAATAAAAAAAAGACTACCAATAAACTGGAGTTTAAAAAATATTGCAGATTTTGCAGATTGCATATTCTGCATAAGGAAACTAAATAGGCCAGTAGCTCTAATGGCTAGAGCACCGGACTCCAAATCCGGGTGTTGGGGGTTCGAATCCCTCCTGGCCTGTTTATAGTTACGAAAAAGAGGTAAAGATGGAGACTTTTACAAAGGCGGCACAATTTTTACGCGAAGTAAAGATGGAAATTAAAAAAGTTACTTGGCCCAGTAGAAGTCATACAATTAATTCGACGATAGTGGTTCTAATTACCACGGCAATTATCACGACATTTTTATATCTTTGTGATTTGGGATTTGGTCGAGTTATAAGTAGACTGATTAAATAATTTAGGTAAAGGGTGGAGAATGGCCAAGGCTTGGTACGTTATTCATACATATTCAGGTTTTGAAAATAAGGTAAAAACAAGCATAGAACAGAGGCTTCATCATCTTGGAATGGAGGACTTGGTTTCCCAAATTCTTATACCGGCTCAAGATGTATATGAACATAAAAGGGGGCAAAAACATATTACCAGTAGGAAATTTTTCCCCGGGTATATTTTGGCTGAGATGGAGATGACGGATGAAACTTGGTATATCATTAAAAATACTCCAAAGGTGACTGGATTTGTTGGGGCTGGTGCAAAACCGACACCAATGAGCGAAAAGGAAGTTGAAGTTATCCTCGAACAGATGCGTGTAGGTGTAAGCAAACCAAAACCGGAGGTATTATTTGACAAAGGAGAGAGAATTAAAATTATCGATGGTCCATTTACCAGCTTTACCGGGCAGGTGGATGAAGTGAATGAGGATAGGGAAAAATTGCGCGTTTTAGTAAGTATTTTCGGGCGCTCAACACCAGTAGAGTTAGAGTTTCATCAGGTTGAGAAAATTTAAGAAGATTTAAATAAACGATTACAGGCTAATTGTAGGGGTATTTTTTATGGCGAAAAAGGTTGTCGGTATGGTAAAGCTCCAATGCCCGGCAGGAAAAGCAACTCCATCACCACCGGTAGGGCCTGCTTTGGGGCAGCATGGAGTAAATATTATGGAATTTTGTAAGGCCTTTAATGAACAAACCAGAGGAAAAGAAGGGCTTATTATTCCGGTAGTTGTAACAATTTATGTAGATCATTCTTTTACTTTTATTACCAAGACTCCCCCGGCTGCAATATTACTAAAACAAGCAGCGGGAATAGCAAAAGGATCAGGGACCCCAAATAAGGAAAAGATTGGAAAAGTCACCAAAGAACAAGTTCAGGAAATCGCTAAAACGAAAATGCCTGACTTAAATGCAATGGATATTGAAGAAGCCATGAAAATAATTGAAGGTACCGCCAGGAGCATGGGGATCGAGGTAATAGGGTAATATGGAGGAGCAATGAAAGCAGGAAAGAAATATCAACAAGCCAGAGATAAAATTGACCGATCTAAACGCTTCGAGATGGAAGAGGCTTTAACTGCCGTGAAAGATATTATTTATGCAAAATTTGATGAAAGTGTGGACATGGCTGTAAAACTTGGTGTAAATCCGAGAAAGTCAGACCAAATAGTCAGAGGATCAGTTGTTTTGCCGCATGGTACAGGGAAAAAAGTTAAAATTTTAGTTTTGGCTAAAGGAGAAAAAGAAAAAGAAGCTTTGGATACAGGGGCGGATTACGCCGGCGGAGATGAAGTTATTGAAAAAATTAAGAATGGGTGGCTGGGATTTGATCGCGTAATTGCCACCCCGGATATGATGGGGAGTGTGGGAAAAGTAGGAAAAATTTTAGGTCCGAGAGGACTAATGCCTAATCCTAAAACAGGAACGGTTACCTTTGATATTGCCCAGGCAATAGGTGATATAAAAAAGGGGAAAATTGATTTTCGGGTTGATAAAACAGGTATAGTCCATGTGCCTATTGGCAAAATTTCCTTTAGTATGGAAAGTTTGAAGGAAAATGCGGTCGCTTTTCTCGAAACCGTGATTCGACTGAAACCGTCTTCAAGTAAAGGTCAATATATTAAGGGTGTCGCGGTTTCTTCCACAATGGGGCCTGGAATACGTTTGGATACCGTAAAAATACGCAATACTTTTAGAAAATAGAAAGTGACCACCTCCAACTTTATTAAATAAAATAAGAAAAAAGGTTAAAATTACTAAGAAAAAAGGAGCGTGTTGTTATTGACTAGGACAGAAAAAGAGAAACAGGTAAATGAGATAAGTGATAAAATTCAGAAGGCGAAGGTTACTATTTTTAGTAATTTTTGCGGTTTGAAAGTTCAGGACTTACAGAAGTTAAGGAAGCAATTTCGAGAGGCGAATGTAGAGTACAAGGTTTATAAAAATACTCTTATTCGAAGGGCTTTCGAAGGGGTTGAAGGGATAGAGGATTTTTTGAAAGAGCCGACAGCTCTCACTTTTTCCAATGAGGAAATTTCAGCTCCGGCCAAAATAATGGCAGATTTTTCCAAGGAAAAATCCGCCTTAAAAATTAAAGGGGGGCTTGTTGAAGGTCAATTGATGGACAAGGCCGCCATTGATGCTTTGGCCAAATTGCCTCCAAGAGATGTGCTCTTGACAAAGCTCGTATTTGGTCTTCAAGCACCAATACGCAATTTTGTGAATGTTATAAATGGGCCTTTAACAAAATTGGTTTTAGTGTTAAAAGCTATTGAAGAAAAAAAAGAAACAAGTAAATAATTTTTAATCTACCAGGAGGGTTGAAATGCCGGAGATAACCAAAGAAGCAGTGATTGAATATATCTCAACTATGACAGTAATAGAGCTTTCCGAATTAGTAAAGGAGCTGGAGGAAAAATTCGGTGTCTCAGCTTCAATGGCGCCTATGGGAATGATGCCTATGGGAGCCGACGCAGGCGCTGAGGCCCAGAAAGAGGAAGAACAAACAGAATTCACCGTCAATTTAGTTGGTATTGGAAGTAAGAAAATACAAGTAATTAAGGCCGTTCGTGCCTTAACAGGGTTAGGGTTAAAAGAGGCCAAGGAATTGGTTGATAATGTTCCAAGGCCGGTTAAAGAGAGTATTCCCAAAGAGGAGGTAGAGAAGATTAAGGAGGCGCTGGAAAAAGAGGGAGCAACGGTTGAGATTAAATAAATTTTTTTCTTATTTCTATAATTATACAATGTGGCCATTAATTATTAATGGCCCTTTTTCAATTATATTTTAATGGGGAAATTTATGGAGAACCGTTTTAGGCCTTTAAAAAGGGAACGAAAGAGCTTTGCCAATATACCTCAAATCATGGAAGTCCCTCATCTGATTGAAATACAGAAAAAGTCCTATGAGGAATTCCTACAAGCTAATGTTGCTCCCGAAGCCAGAAAAGATGAAGGTCTTCAAGGTGTATTTACCAGTGTCTTCCCTATAACGGATTTTGGGGAAAACTGTTCTTTGGAATTTGTATCCTATGGCCTGGGTGAGGCGAAATATTCAGTAAAAGAGTGCCGGCAACGGGGAATGACCCATGCGGCAGCATTAAAAGTGGTGGTTCGTTTAATTGTCTGGCAGAAGAACAAAGAGAAAGAAACAAAAAGTATTCGAGATATTAAAGAACAAGAAATTTATTTGGGAGAAATCCCTTTAATGACAGTGAATGGTACCTTCATAGTTAATGGAACAGAGAGAACAATTGTCAGTCAAATGCACAGGTCCCCGGGAATTTTTTTCAGCCATGACAAAGGGAAAACCTATTCAAGTCAAAAAATTCTCTATGTTGCCAGAGTAATACCGTATCGCGGATCTTGGATTGAATTTGAAATATGCACGAAAGATGTTTTGTATTTGCGTATAGATAGACGCAGGAAACTTTTAGCCACCGTTCTTTTAAGGGCCCTTGGATACAGGAGTGATGAAGAAATCTTACAACTATTCTATCTGAGGGAAAATGTAATCTTAAAAGAGGGCAAATGGTATAAGGTTTTAGATCCGGAAGTTCATGTGGGAGAGAGGGTAACCGAGGATATTATAGATCCGGGGCTTGGTCAGATTTTACTGAAATCCGGCAATAAAATAAATAAAACCATTTTAAAACGGATGGAGGAGAGCGGCATTAACCTTCTGCCAACTACAAAAGAACACCTTGTCGGCAGATGTGTCTCTCAAGATATTATAGATACTGAAAGCGGTGAAATCCTTCTGGAATGTAATCACGCAATCACAGAGGAAAAATTAACCGAGTTTCATGAAAATAACATCTCCCCTATTGAATTATTAGTAATCGAAGACAGCGGTGTAGGTAATTCTTTGCGAGATACTCTAGAGAAGGATACCATTAAAACACAAGAAGATGCTTTACTGGAAATCTATAAGAGAATGAGACCCGGAGATCCCCCAACAGTAGAGAGTGCCAGGGTATTATTCCACGGTTTATTTTATGATCCCAAACGATATGATCTATCAAAAGTCGGCAGGTTAATTTTAAACAGGCGACTGGGATTAAATATTGCGTTTGACAATCGGCTTTTGCAACGGGAGGATTTTATTGCCGTCATACGTTATTTACTTGAATTAACAAACGGAATCGGATTTGTAGATGATATTGATCATCTGGGTAACAGGAGAGTGCGAGCTGTTGGAGAATTATTGGAAAATCAATTTCGAGTTGGCTTAGTAAGGATGGAGCGGGCTATTAAAGAGAGGATGAGCATTCAGGATATGGAAACAGTAATGCCTCATGATATTGTAAATTCAAAACCCGTATCAGCTGTTATAAAAGAATTTTTTGGCTCAAGCCAGCTTTCCCAATTTCTTGATCAAACGAACCCTCTTTCAGAATTAACCCATAAAAGAAGATTAAGTGCTCTAGGGCCGGGTTCTCTCAGTAGAGAGAGGGCCGGATTTGAAGTACGGGATGTGCACCCTACACATTATGGCCGTATTTGCCCTATTGAAACACCTGAAGGGCCGAATATCGGCTTGATTGCCTCTTTGTCCACCTATGCCAGAGTTAATGATTATGGTTTTATTGAGACACCATACAGGAAAGTTGAAGCCGGTCGAGTTACCAAAGAAATTGAATATCTTACTGCCAGTCAAGAAGAAAAAGTGGCTATTGCTCAGGCCAATGCTAAATTGGACGATCAGGGGCGATTTATTGACCCCCGAATAGCGGCAAGAAGTGGTGGTGATCCACGAAAACTTGCTCCTGATCAAATTGATTATATGGATGTCTCTCCTAAGCAACTAGTGAGTGTTTCGGCTTCGTTGATACCTTTTTTAGAACATGATGATGCCAATCGAGCTTTAATGGGTTCGAATATGCAACGGCAAGCAGTCCCTCTTTTACGTGCACAAGCGCCCTTAGTGGGAACAGGAATGGAAGCGGTTGTTGCCAGAGATTCAGGGGCGGGATTGCTTAATAAGCGGGACGGAATTGTAGGGCAAGTTGATGCGAACAAAATAATTGTGTGTGCCGATGCTGAAGAAGATAGTTCTGAGCAACCTTTGATAGATGTCTATGAATTGATGAAGTTTAAACGATCGAATCAAAATACCTGCTATAATCAAAAAGCCATGGTCAGGCCGGGGCAGGTAGTAAAAAAAGGAGATATGATTGCCGACAGTTCAGCAACAGATATGGGAGAATTAGCCCTTGGACAGAATGTCTTGGTAGCTTTTATGCCTTGGGGAGGGTACAACTTTGAGGATGCTATATTGTTGAGTGAACGAGTTGTCAAAGATGACCTATTTACCTCTATCCATATTGAAGAGTTTGAGATTGAAGCACGGGATACTAAACTTGGGCGAGAGGAAATTACCCGAGATATCCCTAATGTTGGAGAAGATACCTTAAGGAATTTAGATGAGTGCGGTATAATTCGTATTGGCGCGGAAATAAAACCCGGAGATGTCTTGGTTGGAAAAGTTACTCCCAAGGGGGAGACTCAGTTGACACCAGAGGAAAAATTACTTCGGGCCATTTTCGGAGAAAAAGCTGCTGATGTAAGGGACGCTTCTTTAATTGCCCCGCCGGGGGTTGAGGGTATTGTTGTTGATGTGAAAGTTTTATCCCGTAAGGGGATAGAAAAAGATAAAAGGACAACTGATATCGAAGAATACGAAATCGGCAAATTAAGAAAAGATTATGAGGATGAAAATCGGATTGTTGAGGAATCAAAAAGGAAAAGAATCCTTGAATTGATGAAAAAAAGGGGTCAGGCAGTAGATTCAGAGATTTTTAAAGATCCTCAATGGAGTAAACAGATTGATGATCCCATGCTTGAGACCCAAGTTGATGAAATAATTGATTGGGCGGAGAGGCAAAAAGAGGAACTACAGTTAGAACTTGAGGATAGAATTGTTCGCCTTGAAAAGGGAGGAGAACTGCCACCAGGTGTTATTAAGATGGTAAAAGTTTATATTGCCATAAAGAGAAAGGTGGCAGTTGGTGATAAAATGGCCGGTCGCCATGGGAATAAAGGGGTCATATCAAAGATACTTCCTGAAGAGGATCTGCCTTTTTTACCTGATGGCACACCCGTAGATATAGTGTTAAATCCACTGGGAGTTCCTTCTAGAATGAATGTTGGGCAGATTTTGGAAACTCATCTGGGGTGGGCTGCAAAAGCCCTTGGGATACACATTGCCACTCCGGTATTTGATGGCGCATCCGAGGCGGAAATTAGGGCTGAATTAGTAAGGGCCGGATTGCCCGAGAGTGGTAAAATTCAATTACGAGATGGGAAAACAGGTGATTCTTTTCGGCAAGAAATAACAGTCGGGTATATTTATATTTTGAAATTGGCCCATTTAGTTGATGATAAAATTCACGCCAGGTCTATTGGTCCCTATTCGTTAGTAACACAACAACCGCTGGGGGGAAAGGCTCAATTCGGAGGGCAACGATTTGGTGAAATGGAAGTTTGGGCGCTTGAAGCTTATGGTGCAGCCTATACCCTGCAAGAAGTTTTAACTGTAAAATCAGATGATGTAACCGGGAGAACCGATGCCTATGAGGCCATTGTTAAAGGAGAAAATTTAATAGAACCGGGTATCCCTGAATCCTTTAATGTATTAGTAAAAGAGTTACAGAGTCTGTGTTTGGATGTTGAATTAGCTAAAAATTCTAATAAATAGTTGTATTTTTTTATAAAATAATTAAATATATTAAGGAGGGTAACTCCTTGAGGACTTTTAGAAGTTTAACTGATAGGAAGTCAGATCGAGTAGATTTTGATTTTATTAAAATCGGAATTGCCTCGCCCGAAAAAATTAGATCTTGGTCTTTTGGAGAAGTAAAGAAGCCGGAGACTATCAATTACCGTACTTTTAAACCTGAAAAAGACGGGTTATTTTGTGCAAAAATATTTGGCCCAACTAAGGATTGGGAGTGTAATTGCGGAAAATACAAACGAATGAAACACAGGGGAGTGGTTTGTGATAAATGTGGAGTCGAAGTAATTCAATCTAAAGTACGTCGCGAACGTTTAGGACATATTGAGCTTGCTTGTCCCGTATCTCATGTTTGGTTTTTTAAGGGATTACCAAGTAGAATTGGTCATCTCCTTGATATGACCCTTAGGGAATTAGAAAAGATATTATATTTTGAAGCTCATGTGGTTATCGATCCGGGTGATACACAGTTTCGTTCGCAGGAGTTATTAACTGAAGAAAAATATCGTCGTTGTTTGGAAGAATATGGTGATAAAATTACTATTGGTATGGGAGCAGAGGCGATAAAAGAGTTATTAAAGAGAATTGAACTTCAAAAGCTGGCAGTTGATTTACGAGAAGAGATGAAGACCACCAGTTCTGCGCAACAACAGAAGAAGGTGGCTAAACGGCTTAAAGTAGTCGAGTCTTTTCTCCATTCGGGGAATAAACCTGAGTGGATGATATTAGACGTTTTGCCGGTAATTCCACCGGAGTTAAGACCTTTAGTCCCTTTAGATGGAGGCAGATTTGCCACATCTGATTTAAATGATCTTTATCGAAGGGTAATTAATCGAAATAATCGACTGAAACGACTTCAGGAACTTCGAGCGCCGGATGTAATTATTCGTAATGAGAAGAGGATGCTGCAGGAGGCGGTCGATGCACTCTTTGACAATGGAAGACGGGGGAGAGTTTTACGAGGACCCAATAATCGACCCTTAAAATCCTTAAGTGATATGTTAAAAGGGAAACAGGGTCGATTCCGGCAAAACCTTCTTGGGAAACGTGTCGATTATTCAGGCCGATCAGTTATTGTTGTTGAACCTAATTTAAAACTGAATCAATGTGGATTGCCAAAGAAAATGGCCTTAGAGCTTTTTAAACCTTTTATTTATAATCGGTTGGAAGAGAAGGGCTATGTGACTACCATAAAAAGTGCTAAAAAAATGGTGGAAAAGGAAAGGGATGAAGTATGGGAAATCCTTGAGGAGGTAGTCACCGAGCACCCGGTTCTGTTGAATAGGGCCCCTACTTTGCACCGATTGGGCATACAGGCCTTTGAGCCCTTACTAGTGGAGGGAAAGGCCATAAGAATCCATCCTTTAGTTTGTGCTGCTTTTAATGCGGATTTTGATGGAGACCAAATGGCCGTACATATCCCTCTCTCCATAGAAGCTCAAATGGAAGCACGATTATTGATGATGTCTACGAATAATATTTTATCTCCCGCCAATGGCGATCCTTTAGCCGTACCTACCCAGGATATTGTTCTTGGGTGTTACTATTTAACCAAAGCAAGCAAAATTTCTCCAAAAGAGCCAAAACTTTTTTCCAATAAAGATGAAGTATTAATTGCTTATGAATGCGGGCAACTTGACTTGCAAGAGATAATTAGAGTACGCATAGATAAAAAGATAGTTACCACCACGGTTGGCAGAGTTATTTTTAATGAAGTCCTTCCTCCTGAACTGCCCTTTGTTAATAAGGTGTTAAATAAGAAGGAACTTAGTCGTCTTGTGGCTCTTGCCGTACAAAATTGCGGACGCGATCAAGTTTTATGTCTTCTTGATGATTTAAAGGATTTAGGCTTCCGGTATGCAACAATTGCCGGAGTATCAATTTCCATAGATGATATGAAGATTCCTTCTCGGAAGAATGAAGTAATAGGGAAAGCTGAAAAGGAAGTAATTGAGGTGGAGCAACAATATCTGGATGGAATTATTACTGATGGAGAACGGTATAACAAGGTAGTGGATATTTGGTCCAGGGTTACTGAACAGGTATCTGATGAAATGTTTACAGAGTTGGAACGTGAGGATATTACTATAAGGACAGATATAGAAAAGGATGAATTTAATCCTATTTATATGATGGCCGATTCAGGGGCTCGAGGAAGCAAACAGCAGATTCGACAATTAGCCGGGATGCGAGGATTAATGGCGAAACCCTCAGGAGAGATTATCGAAACCCCAATTACGGCTAATTTCCGTGAGGGACTCACGGTTTTACAATACTTTATTTCTACTCATGGAGCTCGCAAAGGGTTAGCTGACACGGCCTTAAAAACGGCAGATTCAGGATATCTCACCAGAAGATTGGTAGATGTTGCCCAAGATGTAATAATCACCATAGATGACTGTAAAACTATCGATGGAATTACCGTTACACCCATTGTAGAGGGAGGAGAATTAATCGCTTCATTGAGGGACCGTATTTTGGGGAGGGTTGCTCTCGAAGAAATTCGTGATCCTATTAATAATGAACTTTTATTAGGTGATAATGAAGAAATAGATGAAGCAATAGCAGCGGCAATTGAAAACGCAGGAATTAAAAAAGTTAAAATTCGCTCTGTATTGACTTGTGAAGCAAAACGTGGCGTATGTGCCAAATGTTACGGAAGAAATTTATCAACAGGAAACTTAATCGAATTAGGTGAAGCCGTAGGCGTTATTGCCGCTCAATCAATTGGTGAACCGGGGACTCAGTTGACCATGAGGACCTTCCACATTGGAGGGACCGCCAGTAGGATAGTTGAGCAAACGACCTTAAAAGCCAAGTATAGCGGGATCATTAAATTTCATATAATTAATACGGTAAAAAACAAAGAAGGTTATCTTGTTGTTATGAAACGGAATGGCAGTATAGGTGTTCAGGATGAAACCGGAAGAGAAAAAGAAAGGTATCCGGTAGTTTATGGCGCCACCTTAAAAGTAATTGAAGGACAAAGAGTTGATAATGAGCAAATTTTGGTAGAATGGGACCCCTATACCATTCCGATATTAACTGAGGTAGAAGGGAAGCTATCTTATCGTGACGTTATGGAAGGCACAACCATGTCTGAGGAGGTTGATGAAGTAACCGGGCTTTCTCAAAAAGTAATCATTGATCATCAGGACGAAAATCGTCAGCCCAGGGTACAGATAAAAGATGAGGAAAATAATAAAGTACTTATGACCTACCTCTTACCTGCCCAGGCCCATCTGGTAGCCCAAGATGCTGCCAAAGTATATCCCGGGGATTTGATAGCAAAAATTCCAAGGGAAACCACCAAAACCAAGGACATTACCGGTGGATTACCCAGAGTTGCGGAATTATTTGAGGCTCGTAAACCGAAAGAGCACGCAACTATTGCTGAAATCGATGGAGAAGTTCGTTTGGGTGGTGTAGTAAAGGGAATGAGAAAGGTTTATGTAAAGAATGACTTGGGATTCGAAGAAGAGTATCTGGTCCCAAGGGGAAAACACATAAACGTTCATGATGGTGACAGGGTCAGGGCCGGAGAACCTTTGATGGATGGATCTCCTAATCCTCATGATATTTTGAGGGTCCTTGGAGATAAAGAGTTGCAACAGTATCTGGTGAATGAGGTCCAAGAGGTATACCGCTTACAAGGTGTTACTATCAATGATAAACATATAGAAGTGATCGTTAGACAGATGCTCAGATGGGTAAAGATAGAGGATGTTGGGGATAGTAATTTCATTGTGGGAGAGCAAGTAGATCGTTTTCGGTTTTTAGTGGAAAATGAAAGAGTTAAAAAAGAAAGCTTGCGTCCGAGCACAGGAAAGCCTTTACTTCTCGGCATTACTAAAGCCTCCTTAAGCACGGAGAGTTTTATTTCAGCTGCCTCATTTCAGGAGATGACTCGAGTGCTTACTGAGGCAAGTGTTTGTGGAAAAGTAGATGAATTAAAAGGTCTTAAAGAAAATGTTATTGTAGGCAGATTAATACCTGCCGGCACGGGTTTAAGCAAGTATCGTAATGTCTCTATTTTTACTGATAATGAAGAAGAAGGGGAAGAAAAAGAGCAGCAAGAATCTGAAAAAATGGAAATTCCCCAGGCAGAGGGTGAATTAGAAGAGAAAAAAATATTGACAACAGGATAAAGTTGACGGTATACTTATGGTTCTTTTATATCGTATAAATCAGTAAAGAGGAATAAAAAGAATGCCCACAATTAATCAACTGGTTAGAAAAGGAAGAAAAAAGGTACTAAAGAAAAAAGCAGCGCCCGCTATGGAGTCATGTCCTCAGAAACGGGGAGTTTGCCTGAGGGTGTATACTGTAACTCCTAAAAAGCCAAATTCGGCATTACGTAAGGTTGCCAGGGTGAGATTGACCACTGGTAAGGAAGTTACGGGATATATTCCGGGAATTGGGCATAATCTTCAGGAACACTCGATTATATTACTTAGAGGAGGAAGGGTAAAGGATCTTCCAGGTGTTCGTTATCATATAGTGCGCGGGACTTTGGACACAGTTGGTGTTCAGGATAGGAAAAAAAGTCGTTCCAAATACGGAGCAAAGACACCGAAATAAGGAGTTTTTATGCCAAGACGAGGGACCATATCTAAGCGGGAAGCCATGCCGGATATGCTATATAATGATTTATTGGTGAGTAAGTTTATTAATTTTATTATGCGTGACGGGAAAAAAAGTTCGTCTGAAAAAATTTTTTACAAGGCGATGGACATCATTAAAAATAAGACTAAAGAGGATCCCCTGGAGATATTTAAAAAAGCTTTGAATAATGTAAAACCTGTAATAGAGGTAAAATCAAGAAGAGTTGGAGGTTCTACTTACCAAGTTCCTGTAGAAATTCGGTCTGATAGGCGGATTACTTTGGCTATTCGGTGGATAGTTGATTTTACTAAAAAACGCAGGACAAGAAATATGCAAGAAGCTTTAGCAGCGGAATTGCTGGATGCAGCAAGTGGAAAAGGATCCTCTATGAAGAAAAAAGAAGACACCCATAAAATGGCAGATGCTAATAAAGCCTTTGCCCATTATAAGTGGTAATAAGATGTGGTTATATTCGATGGGAGCTGAAGCAGATTGGCTAAGAAATTACCTTTTGAGAAGATACGGAATTTAGGGATAATGGCTCATATTGATGCCGGGAAGACAACGACAACGGAACGGATTTTATATTATACCGGGATTACTTATAAAATTGGGGAAGTTGATGAAGGTTCCACAGAAATGGATTGGATGGAACAAGAGAAGGAAAGGGGAATTACTATTACTTCTGCAGCAACAACATGTTTTTGGAAAAATTATCGAATTAATATTATTGATACACCAGGGCATGTTGATTTCACTGCGGAAGTTGAGCGTTGTTTGCGGATTTTAGATGGAGCAATCATTATTTTATGTGGGGTCAGTGGGGTACAACCACAAACAGAAACAGTTTGGCATCAAGCTGATCATTATGAGATTCCAAGGATTATTTTTATTAATAAAATGGACCGCATTGGGGCTAATTTTTTTTCCAGCGCTTCATCAATTAAAGAACGATTCCACGCTGAACCCCTTTTACTCCAAATCCCTATGGGGAGTGAGAGTGATTTTCAAGGAGTGGTCGATTTAGTCAAGATGAAGGCGATTATTTATAATACTGATGAGTTAGGTGCAACTTTTTGCGAAAATGAAATTCCTGCGAAGTTACAAAAAATCGCACAGGAGTATCGCAATATATTAGTTGAAACAGTTGCTGAACAACGAGAAGATTTGACTGAGAAATATTTAGAAAATGGAGATTTAACAGAAAAAGAAATTCAAGAAGGAATAAGGGAAGCCACCTTAAACCTCTCTTTAGTCCCTGTATTATGCGGGGCAGCTTTTAAAAATAAAGGTGTTCAGGGGTTGCTTGATGCGGTAGTGAATTATCTCCCGTCACCTACGGATGTTCCTCCTGTTGAGGGAATAAACCCCATCACGGGAAAAAAAGAAATTCGAAAAGCAGATGAAAAATTGTCCCTTTCAGCCCTGGCTTTTAAGATATGGAATGATCCTTTTTTAGGACAGTTGACTTTCATCCGGCTATATTCAGGTAAATTAAGTGTAGGATCACATATTTACAATGCAAACAAGGATTGCCGAGAGCGGGTCAATCGATTATTGCAGGTGCATGCCAATAAGTGGGAGGATATAACAGAAGTATCTGCAGGAGATATTGTTGCTGTTGTAGGTCTAAAAAAGACAACTACGGGAGATACACTTTGCATAGAGAAAGATCCTATTATTTTAGAAAAAATGGATTTCCCTGAACCTGTTATTTATGTTGCCATAGAACCAAAAACGAAGGCGGATCAAGATAAATTAAGCTCAACACTCTATAAATTAACCCAAGAAGATCCAACTTTTAAATTTAATGTTAATAATGAGACAGGACAAACGATTATATCAGGTATGGGAGAATTACACCTTGAGATTTTAACAGAGCGAATGCTCAGGGAGTTTAACGTCCGGGCAAATATAGGTAAACCACAGGTAGCCTATAAAGAAACCATTACGCAACAAAGTAATGGAGAAGCAAAATTTATGCGTCAGACAGGCGGGCATGGGCAATACGGACATGTTAAATTACTCCTTCAGCCTGCTGAACGAGGAGAAGGATTTATTTTTGAAAATCTTTGCCATGAAGAGATAATTCCAAAAGAGTATATACCCGCAATTGAACAGGGTATTGTTCAGGCTATGGAAACAGGTATTCTCGCAGGATACCCTGTGACAGACCTCAAGGTTATTGTGAAGGATGGTTCTTATCATGAGGTGGATTCTTCTGATATTGCCTTTCGAATTGCAGCAGTGATGGCTTTTCAGGATGGAGTAAAAAAAGCTAAAGCAATTTTACTTGAACCTATAATGGATGTAGAAATAATATTACCGGAAGAATATATGGGAGATGTAATTGGCGATGTTAATTCGCGAAGGGGAAGAATCGGAAACTTACGGTCAAAGACTGGTATGCAAATAGTACAAGCTAAAATTCCTCTAGCAGAGATGTTTGGCTATACGACAAGTTTACGATCAATAACACAAGGAAGAGGTCGATTCACTATGCAGTATAGCAAATATAACGATGTTCCGGTTCAAATAACTGAAAAAATAGTGGCCAAAATTTATGGGTATCAATGATTTAATTGTATGTTTATCAATAGGAAAATAATTATATAGCCTGAAATTGAATAAAAAAAAAGTAGAAAAAATTGGGAGGTAGTAATAAATGGCAAAAGAGAAATATAATAGGTCGAAGCCGCATGTAAATATAGGGACGATAGGGCACGTAGATCACGGGAAGACTACACTGACGTCAGCGATAACCAACATATTATCGAAGAAGGGGCTGGCGGAATATAAGGAATTTGATTCAATAGATAATGCGCCGGAAGAGAGGGAGCGAGGGATAACCATCGCCACGGCGCATGTAGAGTATCAGACGGAAAATCGTCATTATGCGCATGTGGATTGTCCCGGGCATGCTGATTATGTAAAGAATATGATTACCGGTGCGGCTCAGATGGATGGGGCGATATTGGTGGTATCTGCCGCGGATGGACCGATGCCCCAAACAAGGGAGCATATATTATTGGCCCGCCAAGTAGGAGTTCCCTATATAGTGGTTTATTTGAACAAAGTGGACATGGTAGATGATGAGGAATTATTGGAGCTGGTGGAGTTGGAAGTACGAGAGCTATTGAGTCTGTATGATTTTCCCGGAGATGATATACCGGTAGTGAAGGGTTCGGCCTTGAAGGCAGGTGAGTGTGCCTGTGGAAAGGAAGATTGCGTAAATTGCGGATCGATATTTGAGTTAATGAAGGCAGTAGACGAATATATTCCTACACCGAAGCGTGATATAGACAAGCCGTTTTTGATGCCTGTAGAAGATGTATTTAGCATATCCGGACGAGGGACAGTGGCTACGGGGCGAATAGAGCGAGGAATAGTAAAGGTGGGAGAAGAAGTTGAGTTAGTGGGGATGCGCGAGACCACCAAGACGGTAGCTACGGGGGTAGAGATGTTTCGCAAGTTATTGGACGAGGGGCAGGCGGGAGATAATGTCGGTGTGCTATTAAGAGGGAAAAAGCGAGAGGAAGTGGAGCGAGGTATGGTATTGGCCAAGCCCGGATCGATCACCCCGCACACGAAGTTTAAAGCTGAGGTTTACATATTAACAAAAGAGGAGGGTGGACGGCACACTCCATTTTTTAATGGGTATCGGCCACAATTTTACGTACGCACGACAGACGTGACCGGTATTGTTCAGTTGCCTGAGGGAGTAGAGATGGTCATGCCTGGTGACAATGTGAGCATAACCGGGGAATTAATCACGCCGATAGCCTTGGAGAAAGAGATGAGATTTGCTATCCGAGAGGGTGGTAGAAC
>JAUWIR010000024.1 GCA_030605265.1 Pseudomonadota bacterium
GGAATTATACATGCCGCCCATCATGCCACCCATCATAGAGCCCGTATTGACCATGGTGCCCATCATTCCCCCGGCGCCCATGCCGCTCATTCCCCCGCCGCCGCCACCCCCAGCTAATACATAAGTGTTACCGAGAAAAAAAGACGCCACTAAAAATAAAAAAATTACACTTTTTACCAAAAATTTACTGACCTTCATAATAAAATCCTCCTAACCTTAAATTGTACATAGAAAATTAAGTAATTTAAAAAAAGAATAAGTTCATTTAACATCCCCCTATATTAATTGTTTTGCGTGACAGGGAAAGGAAAAAATAAGGTAACCGCTAATTAACGAGGGTATTTATTCATTTCGATTAATACTATATTAGGATTGATAATTTAAAAAAATATTCTGCCTAATAGACGGCAAAAATGCTTGATACTTACGTCCTCCTTCATCTATCTTCTCTAACAAAAGGATTTTCTCGCTTTTCCCTTCCAAGAGTTGACTCATCTCCATGACCCGGTAAAATCCTTAAGTGATCGTCAAGGATAAATATTTTTTTCCTAATGGAAGTAATTAATTGTGAATAATCACCACCGGGAAAATCAGTCCTTCCTATTCCATCAAAAAATAAAGTATCTCCGGTAAAAAGTAAATCCTGAACTAATAGGCACACACCTCCTGGTGTATGTCCTGGAGTATGGATTACTTCTATATTGATTTTTCCCAATTTAATAGTATCACCTTCATTGATAAATTCATCTGGTGGAGGTGACGGCTGTGCTTCAGGCAGCAGGGAAAATAATAGTGTGTCCCTGGTGGTCATTAGGGAGGCATCATCCGGGTGGGCAATAATCTTTGCACCAGATTTTTCTTTAAGTTCCGCATTTCCCCCTATATGATCAGGGTGTCCATGCGTATTAATAATATACTTCATGGAATATCCGCTATTTTCAATTTTTTTCCATATTTGATCAACTTCACTGCCGGGATCTATTACAGCAAGCTCTTTGGTTATTTCACAACCTAAAAGATAGCAATTTACTAGAAATGGCCCTATAGTTATTTTCTTAATCAATATATTATGCATACAACTTTCATCCCCACTTTCCTCAATAAACCATTAATTTTCAATTAGTATTGTGACCGGCCCGTCATTTAAGATAGAAACCTGCATGTGAGCCTGGAATTTCCCGGTTTGAACCGGAACATTATGGGCCCTCATTTCCTGAAGAAATTGTTGGTAGAATTTTTCAGCCACCTCTGCGGGAGCAGCATCCATGAAATTTGGTCGACGACCTTTTTTGGTATTACCCATTAAGGTAAATTGCGAAACCACCAAAACTTCACCCTTTATATCGAATAGGGACTGATTCATTTTCCCTTCAACATCTTCAAATATCCTAAGATTCAATATCTTATCTACAATTTGAGGAATATTAGAACCAGTATCTTGCTTAGAGAAACCAATAAGGACTACCATGCCCCATCCTATTTCCCCTATTATCTCTCCAACTACGCGTACAGAAGCTTGCGATACCCTTTGAATCACAATTTTCATGCTATCTCTCTAATTTAAAATTGGATCTTTTGATCTGTTCTTGGAAGAAGACGAATACTTTTTAGCCCATTAGCTGTAAGCTTAATAAGAACTTTTCCCTTGTAAAAAAATAAATTTTTCATAATTTTGATTTTTACTATACAACATTATGCTGGAAGAGTAAATAATCTTAGTCTATCATCATTTGCCTAAAATTATAAAATGTGATTTAATAATCTCATTATAGATATTTTTTTTATTAAAAATTTATAATAAATTTCTCAAAGAAAGGGAAACTAATAATTGACTAACTCTATTCCATGCTTATTTATTATAACTCAACTTTATTCGTGGTCATTTTTAATACTCTTATTGTTCCTTCTTTTACTCTTATCAACCTTTTTTTCCGGCTCTGAAGCTGCTTTAATGTCTCTTAACAGCCTTCGAATACTCTTTTTATCCCATCAAAGTAATCGAAAAGCGCAAGTTATCAACCAACTATTACAGAAAAAGAAAAATTTGATCAGCACCATTCTTATAGGTAACAATTTCGTTAATATTGCCGCCTCTTCAGTTGCTACAGCCTTGGCTATCTCTTTCTGGGGAAAACACGGTATATTATATGCCACATTTATCCTTACTATCATTATTTTAATCTTCTGCGAATTAATTCCAAAAATCTATTCAAGTAAATTTCCTGAAAAAATTTCTTTTCTAGTAGCTAAACCACTTCTTGGCTTTACCTATATTTTTCTACCAATAATTAATATAACAAATTTTATTACTGATTTATTCTTTAAATTTCTCTTGGCTAAAGAAACTCCTAAAAAGCCCCTTATCTCTGAAGAAGAACTGCAAGCCTTTATAACCATAGGAGAAAAGGAGGGGGTTGTTGAAAAGGAAGAAAGAAAAATGCTTTTAAATGTTTTTGAATTAGCAAATACTTGGGTAAAGGAAATTATGGTCCCAAGAACTGAGATAATTTGTTTTGAAGAAAATACTTCCTTTGATCAAATGATTCATAGTATACTTCTTTCAGGAAGGTCCCGCTTTCCAATTTACAGAAAAAGCATTGATAATATAATTGGCACAGTACACAGTCGTGATTTATTAAGTTTGAAGGATAAGCCTGAACACTTTTGCCTTTCTAAAATATTAAATCCTCCTTTCTTCATTCCGGAAACAAAAAAAGTATTATCACTTTTAGCGGATTTTAAAAAAAGAAAAACCCATATTGCCTTAGTTATTGATGAATATGGTGGAATTGAAGGATTAGTAACTTTGGAAGACGTTTTAGAGGAGATCGTAGGAGATATTTTCGATGAATATGATCTTGAGGAAAAATGGCTTGAGTATCTCCCTGATGGAAAAATCATGGCTGATGGTGATGTTTCCATCAGGGAGATTAACGAGTTACTTCATATTAATATTCCGCATGATGAATTTCAGACTCTCTCAGGTCTTATTATGAATCAATTAGGATATATTCCAACCCGCGGAGAGTCTATTTCATATGAAGAATATATCTTCACCGTCTCATCTATTCAAGGACAAAAAATTGATAAGATTGAGATAAAATCTAAATAAGCAAAGGTGCGATTACTAAAGATACAACAGAAACGAGCTTGATTAAAATATTCATTGCAGGTCCTGAGGTATCCTTAAAAGGATCGCCAACAGTATCACCAACTACGGCAGCTTTATGAGCATCCGATCCCTTTCCGCCAAGATGTCCTTCTTCAATATATTTTTTGGCATTATCCCACGCTCCGCCGGCATTGGACATCATCAAAGCAACCAAAACACCCGTCAAGGTAGTCCCCGCCAATAAGCCCCCTAATGCTTCCGGCCCCATGGTAAAGCCGACAACAACTGGAACAATTATAGTCAAAAGACCGGGAAAGATCATTCTATTTAAAGCAGCCTGCGTGCTGATTTCAATACAACGCGCCGTATCAGGCTTGGCCTTTCCCTCTAATAATCCTTTAATCTCTCGGAATTGTCTACGCACTTCCTCAACCATTTCAAAGGCAGCTTCACCAACAGCCGTCATAGTTAAGGCAGCCACAAAAAAAGGAATTGTTCCCCCAATAAATAGTCCAATGATAACATAGGGATTAGTTAAATTTATGGTAAAGATAAAAGGGACTCCTGTTTTAGCAGTAATGCCGGCACTAATGGTTTGAGTATAGGCAGAAAATAAAGCCAAAGCCGTTAATGCCGCCGAACCTATGGCAAAGCCTTTTCCAATAGCTGCAGTTGTATTTCCCAGTGCATCCAATCCATCAGTAATCTTTCGTGTATCAGGACCTAGACCGCTCATCTCGGAAATTCCTCCGGCATTATCAGCAATTGGTCCATAGGCATCAACCGACATGGTGATTCCTACAGTGGCCAACATGCCAACACCTGAAATCCCTATCCCGTAAAGTCCTTGAGGGGCGGCCATTTTAAAGGCGGCAAAAATTGCCCCACAGATAGCTAAAACCGGCAAAGCCGTACTCTCAAAGCCAACCGCCAGACCAGTAATAATATCTGTAGCCGGCCCTGTTTTACAAGCTTCAGCAATTTTTCGGATGGTTTTCCCGGAAGTGTAATACTCAGTTAACAACCCGATTAAAATTCCTGCGACACAACCTGATAATACAGCCCAGAATACCCCAAGTGGTAATTTTAGCCACACGGATAAAAAATAAGCGCCAATTATCATTAATACCGCACTGATATACGTTGAATTCCGCAAAGCAGCTGCAGGATTAAAATTTTGTAATACTTTCATGGAAAGGACCCCAATTAATGAGGCTATAAGACCTCCTGAAACAACTAAAATAGGATAAGCCATCCAGGAAAGTCGGTTAGCGCTGGGAATTGAAGCAGCGGTGGCTCCAATAGCAATTGTAGCTATAATAGAGCCTACATAGGATTCAAAGATATCCGCTCCCATTCCGGCAGTATCCCCAACACAATCTCCGACATTATCGGCGATGGTGGCAGGATTTCTTGGATCATCTTCCGGAATTCCCGCTTCAACTTTGCCTACTAAATCAGCACCTACATCAGCCGTTTTAGTAAATATTCCTCCACCCATTCTGGCAAAAAGTGCGATGGAACTTGCTCCCATAGCGTATCCGTTTATATAGGAAACTTGAAAAAGATTTTTACCAAATAAAGCAAAAAACCCTCCTACTCCTATTATCCCCAAGCTTGCCACTGAAAGCCCCATGACAGCTCCACCCGAAAAAGCAATACTCAAAGCCGGTCCTTGCCCTTGGGAGTCAGCAGCCTGAGCCGTGCGCACATTTGCTCTAGTAGCCGCAGACATTCCAAAATAACCTGCCAACATTGAACTTAGGGCCCCAGCTAGAAAACAAATAGCTGTTTCAAGATTAATTTTCCAAAAAAGAAGAAGAAAAACAACAATAACAAATATCACCAGATATGAATATTCCTTCTTTAGAAAAACCATAGCACCGTCATGAATCGCCTCAGAAATTTCTTCCATAACCTTTGACCCGACCGGTTGCTTTTTAACATAGGCATAAACCATCCAGGCACAAATAAGGCCAAAGATACCGATTACGGGTGGATAAAGCGTCCATTGTGGCATGTGTTTCCTCCTCTTTTAAAGTTGCGGTTTTAATTTTTTATTCAAGATGCAGATTATTAAACCTATTCATGGCAATTTCAATTCCTTCAACCAACATAGTATCAATACAAAGAAGTACTGTATCTAATACTTGCTTCATAATGATTTTTTCTCTTTTTGAAAAGAGCCCTAATACATAATCTTTGGTGTCTTGTTCACAAGATGGGCGTCCTACCCCAATCCGAAGACGTGGAAAATCTGACGTAGATAAATGTTGAATGATTGACTCTATTCCTCGATGTCCCCCGCTTCCCCCTTTTTTTCGTATTCGCAGACGACCTACCGGCAAATCAATATCATCATAAATTACAAGCAGATTCTGATAATTGATATGGAAATAAGAAATAAAATGCAGAACGGATTTTCCGCTTAAATTCATGTATGTCAAAGGTTTTAATAAAAAAAACTCTTCTTTTTTAACAATCCCTCTGCCCCAGTTTGCTAAAGAATCTGTAAACGAAAGCTGAATATTATATAATGATGAGAGCATCTCAATTGATTGGAACCCGATATTGTGACGAGTGCCGGTATACTTAGGGCCGGGATTACCTAATCCAACCAATAATTTCAATTTAATCCTTAATTATCAGATAAATTATAATATTTCTAAAAAATTTTAAGTGGTCTTTGTTTCTTCTTCAGCAGAAATTTCTTCTTTCTCTGCAGTAGCTCCTTTTGGATGGACTATTGAAAAAATCACCTTTCCAGGGTCATTAATTATAGTAACTCCCTCCGGGACTTCAATATCTTTTATATGAATGGCATCTCCTGCATCTAAATTACTCACATCTACTTTTATTAAATCAGGTATGTATTTTGGAAGGCATTGAATAGTAACCTCTCTCATTACATGCTCTAAATATCCTCCACTAACCTTTACCCCTCTGGCTTCACCTACAGCCTCTATGGGCACTTCCATACTGACTACTTTCCCTGCCGTCATTTCATAAAAATCAATATGAAGCAATTTATCGGAAACAGGATCAAACTGTAATTCCTTAATAATTGCTCTCACCGGTTCATTACTCATGCTTTCAATTTCTAAATTATATATTGTATTTTCATGCAATTCCCCATGGGCTAGCCGTAAAAATTCGTTTGTGTCTAAATAAAGGGGTAAGGCCTTTTCTCTACTACCATATAATATGGCCGGGGTAAGCCCCTTTCTGCGCATCCTCCCATTTAATTCCTTTCCGAATTGATCCCGGATATTTACTTTCATATTTATCTGAACAGCCATTTATTCCTCCATAAATAATCAAAATTTTTTCAAATAATTAGAAAGGCTTTCCTACTATATTAGGAAAGCCTTTAGTTCCTTTAAAGATTATTTGAGATTTATTTTATTAAATAAAAAGGGAACTTACCGATTTATCAACATTTATTCTATAAATAGTTTCACCAATTACATCCGCAACAGAAAGAACCTCAATTTTAGAGCAATTTTTTATTGTGTCTTTTACTAAAATTGTATCAGTAACTACAAGCTTCTGTAAATCTGACTGTTCTACTCGATTAACAGCCTCTCCGGATAATACTGCATGGGTGCAGCAAGCATAAACGCTTTTAGCTCCTTCATTCATAATAGCCGTGGCAGCTTTTGTTATGGTCCCCCCCGTATCAATGATATCATCAATAATAAAAGCATTTTTACCTTTTACATCCCCGACTATATTCATAACTTCAGACTCATTTGCCTTTTCTCGTCGTTTATCTATAATCGCTATAGATGCCCCTAAGTGCTTGGCAAATGCTCGTGTACGCTCTACGCCTCCGGCATCAGGGGAAACAAGTATGATATCAGACAGATTTTGGTGTTTAATATATTCCATAAGAACAGGAGTTGCGAAAAGATTATCAACGGGAATATTGAAAAAACCTTGGATTTGTCCCGCATGTAGATCAAGAGTAAGCACTCTATTTGCTCCGGCCGTAGTGAGCAAATCCGCAACTAATTTTGCACTAATAGGTGCTCTGGGTTGGACTTTTCGATCCTGCCGAGAATAACCATAGTATGGAATCACCGCAGTGATCCTTCTTGCCGAGGCTCGACGCAAAGCATCTATAATGATAAGAAGCTCCATTAAATTATCGTTAACCGGGGGACAAGTAGATTGAACTACAAATAAATCAGCCCCGCGTACATTTTCATTTATCTGAACAAAAACTTCCCCATCAGCAAACTTGGAAACCTCCACATTTATTAATGGAGTTCCCAAATAATTACCGATTCCCTTTGCTAAGGGTAGATTAGAATTCCCTGATATAAGCTTTAACTCAAAGGCCATTTTTACTCTCATATAGACTGGGGCGGGAGGATTCGAACCTCCGAATGCAGGAACCAAAATCCTGTGACTTACCGCTTGTCGACGCCCCAAAAATGAATAATCATTGATAAACGTTTTCGCAAGGCGTAGTTTGTACTTTCACTTGCACTTTATATTCATTAAGAATACTTGTTTCTATTAAATTGCGCATTTCCTTATTCAATGGATGCGCAACGTCTCTGAAAGTACCATCTTTCGTTTTTTTATTCGGCATAGCAACAAATAATCCGTTATTTCCATTAATTATCTTCATATCCCGCACAATGAAAGCATCATCGAAAACTACTGTTGCATAAGCCTTTAATTTTTCGCCATTTACTACATATATATTGACGTCTGTTATTTCCACCTGCTTCCACCACCCCCCGTTGTAAAAAAGTTAATTTTTAATTTACCCTAATGGTTTGGTTAAAAAAATCTTCCATTCATTATCTCCCCTTTTGATTTGGTTAAATGCCTTTTCAGCTAATGGCAATTCTGAAAAAATCCCAAAGACACTCGCTCCACTGCCACTCATTATAGCTCCGAGCGCCCCGGCAGATAACAAACGATCCTTCATTTCTCCTACAAGTGGATATCTCTTGAGCACAACACCTTCCAAATCATTATGCAGATATAGCCCTAATTGCTGAAAATCTTTTTTTTCTAAAAAAAGTTTTATCATAATAATATGATCTGAGTTTTTTGTCAATAATAAATTTGTATTGAATTGTTCATACACCCATCTTGTGGAAATAGGAAAACCTGGATTTATTATAATAAGATAAACATCCGACAAAGGAGTTGAATAACTCAGCCTATTGCCGGTGCCTTCTCCCAGGGCGGCATTCCCATAGAGGAAAAATGGTACGTCAGCCCCTATTTTAGCTCCTAAATGAATAAGAGCGTCTTTTGACATAGAAGTCTGAAAAAGTGTATTACATGCTTTTAAAGTAGCGGCAGCATCACTACTTCCGCCCCCTAATCCTGCGGATATAGGTATTTTTTTTTTAATAAAATCCTTACCCCCATTTTCAAATTATAATGAGACAAAAACATGTTTGCCGCCTGCCATACAATATTCCTCTCATCTGAGGGAAGGACACTACCCTCACAGATAAGTTCAATTCCCCTATCTTTTAAAGTAACTGTTAATTCATCATACAGATTTACAGCTTGAAATAAGGTTTTTATTTCATGATATCCATCCTCTCTTTTTCTCTTTACAGTCAAACCTAAATTTATTTTCGCCGGTGCCAAGACCTTTATGGGTTCAGACAATAATTTTAGCCTCCACTCATAAATAATACTTTTTATAAGACTATTATAAATCAATTACTTGAAGATTTGCGGGGAGATTTTTTAATATAAATATATCCTCTGTAATACTTGAATTTAAAAATATTTGTTTGTATTTTATTTTTAGTTTAATTTGAGACTCGGAAAAATTACACTCAATGTGCTTTGGCCAATTGAAGCCTTCAATAATCCGGTATTCTTTAAAGGTAGCCAATAAATGAAGTTTTTGATCTGCTCTTTGAAGCTCTATTTTAATGATCACTCCTTTATTTTTATCAATCCACACTTTATAAAAAAAGTCATCGGAGGGCCGAAATTCTACTACCATTTTTTTACCATCCTCACTAATGACCTTTCTTTTTGATGAGCTTATTAAATCATAAGGAAGATTACCTGTAAAAAAAGCTATAAGGTCTTGAGACTTTAATTTTATCCCGGATAAATGAAAAAGATTTTCTTCTGAAGATTTACCTTTATACAATTTACCCTCTTCTAGAAAATAAAGACAAATCTGCCGCCCATTATCAACTAAGAAAAAAAAGGGAAGATTGAGAAAACCCAGTCCTTCAATGCGGTATCGATTTGCCGAGTCAAAAATAAGATTAGCTAAAAAACTCTGTTTTCTCCCCTCTTTCGATAGAGTAATCTTTACCCTTGCCCGAATATCCTGAAAGTTGTCTCTTCTGGTGAATAATTTATTGATAATTTCTTCTAAAGGAGGGGGAGTTTTTTTTTTACCTTCAGGCTGCATCCTAAAAACAAAAATAAAACCAGAAGGAAGCATAAGTTCCTCTTTAAGAGGAAATTCATCATTTTGATTTCTCAATGAGTAAATGCAAGTCATCTAATTTCTGTTTAACTTTTTTATTGATTGGATCATATTCCAAAGATTTTTCTAAATAATACAGTGCTTGATCAAAATCCCCTTTTCGATAGTAGACATGACCAAGGTGCTCATAAATGATGGGATCATCTTTAATATATTTAACAGCTCTACTTAGTTCTTTGATTGACTTTTCGATTAATCCTTTTTTGTAATAAGCCCAACCTAAACTATCCAAATAGGCCCCATTATCCGGGTCAAGGCTTAGGGCCTTCTGAATCTTTTCTATGGCCTCTTCAAGTCTGGTTCCTCTTTCCGCATAGAGATACCCTATATAATTGTAGGCTTCCGCTTTTTGAGGATTAAGCTCTATTGTCTTCCTAAAGGCTTGAATTGATTTTTCAAAATGATCGGCCTTTTCATAAAAAACCCCTAAATAAAAATACAAACTGTCGTTAGTTGGCTCCAATTGTAATCCTTTTTCCAGATAAAGAATTGCTTTTTGGTATTTTTCCGTTTGATTATAGGTTAAAGCAAGGGCTATGTATAAATCTATTTCCTTCTCTTGAACCTCTAATCCCTTCAATAAAATTTGAATAGCCTCTTGCCAATTGCTTAATTTCTGATAGATATAATTTAAATGTAAACGGGCTTCAATAGACCCCGGATTGAGTGAAACCACTTTTTGAAAATGTTCAATACTCTTTTCAAATTCCTCTATCTCTTCATAGGAATAACCTAAATAAAGATGAATTTCAGGATCATCGGGTTTTATTTGCAGAAAACTTTTAAATACTTCGATAGCTTCTATAAATTTTTTCCGTTCAAAGTATATTAAGCCTATTTTTATATAAATTTCAGCGCTATGAGGAGCAATCTGCTGAATAATCTGAAACTGTTCTAAAGCTTCATCTAATTTATTTTGCCGAACAAATATCTTCCCTAGCTGATCTCGAAATTCTAATTCCTGAGGATCCTGATCAATAAGTTCCTTGTATATGATTATCGCTTGGTCATATAATTCCTGATGTTCATATATAACAGCAAGTTTAATCAAAGCTGATGTATATTCAGGATTTATTTCAATTGCTTTTTTTAAATGAATAACTGCTTCATCTAATTTAGCCAGCTCTCTATAAACTTTGGCCAGATAGTAATAGGCAATATAAGAATCCGGATTTATAATAATAAGGTTTTTATATATTTCAATACTTTTTTCATAATCTTCAAGTTTTAAAAACAAGCGCCCTAACAGGAGATAAGGCATGGGATTTTCTCTATCAAATTCAATAACTTTTGTATAAAGTTCAATGGCCTTCTCTGTATTATCCTGTTGAGAGTAGATCCTGGCCATACGTAAAACAGCAGAAATATTATTAGGATCAAGAGCAAGTATCTTCCGGCAATGGGCAACTGATTTTTCTAAGGCCCCTTGCTGATGAAAAATATTAGCTAGGACCTGATGTAAAAATAAGGAATTTGGATCATATAAAATTGCTTGACTATATTCCTCTAAGGCCAAGTCAATTTTTTTCTCTTCAGCAAATAATTCAGCTAATAAATAATGATAGTAAGCTGAACTTGAATTTTTAGGAGTATAGGCAAAAATCAGTTTCTGTGAATAGCCGAAATGAAAAATAACAAAAATAATAATTAGGAAAAAAATTAATAAATTTTTTTGCGGTCTCATCTTCCAATTTTCCTACAATTTTATCAATATTTTAGATTTAGTATAACGATTGTTCCCTCTAAAGTCAATTAGAATTGCCTTGTTATCCTTATTATTTTATTGGACTGTTCCCTACAATACCTTTCTGATGCACTATTTTAAAGCGCTTTTTCTATTCCAGCTCTTTTTTCTTTTAGCTTTATTCGAAAAAGTCTTCTTTTTTTAAATTCTTCCAAACCCGTTAACGCCCTACCCAATAAGCGTTTGAAGTATTTCTTTAGGCCTTTTAGTGGAATGCCGGCATATGGCATCGATTTTGCTGCTTCTTTTTTCAAAGTTTTCATTTTCATCTTCTATCCCACATTATATGAACCATTAATTAATAATGTAATCAAGGGAAATTACTATGCTGGATCAAATGAATGAAATAGATAGTAAAAACTTAAATTTTGCTGCTAAAAAACAAGTTATCAAAAGTTTTAGAGCACAGGAAGACAAGGTTGCCTGTAAATCAATAATCGAATTCCTGTACGATGAAAATAAATCCATACAGGAATTTGCCATGGATGCACTTATCCAAATCGGTAATAAAGAGGTGATTGAAAGCCTTTTGCCGTTGCTCCAAAACAATGATGTAAAATTTAGAAACACGGCCATGGAAATTATTCGGGAAATAGCCTTTGATAAAATTTTTCTACTAACGCCTCTCCTGCACGACTCAAGCGAACCGATACGTATATATGTTGCTGATTTATTGGGATTAGTTGGCAATATTGAGGCGATCAACCCACTCATTTCTTGCCTTCAAGACCCTTCAGCCAATGTAAGAAGTTCCGCTGTTGCCGGCCTCGGTAAAATATCCAATGAAAAAGCTATAGAGGCAATAGAAAAATTGATGGAAAAAGAGGAAGAATTATGGGTAATTTTTTCTGCTATTAAAAGCTTAGAGCATATTGGGGGAAAAAAATCCATTCAAATTTTAATAAAATTTCTAGAACAAGAAAATGAATTTATTCTATCAGCTGCCATTGAATCTCTTGGAGAAATAGGGGACATGGAAACTATACACTCAATTTTAAAAAAAATGCCCAGCCCCTCGGAGAATATTATTGAACGTATCAATGCAGCATTTATGTCTATTGTTCAAAGGCAAAACTGCTCTATACCGGAAGAATATTGGACTGATTTAATCTCCTTTTTTATTTTATGCGCGAAAAGCCAAGTCAATATTTGGACTAGATTTCGAGCTATAGAATTTTTAGGTAAACTTCAGACTAAAGAAAGTTTACCTACTTTAGCTGAAATTGCCCAAAATGCACCTCCAATGCTCAAAATTGCCGCTGCTAGAGCCATGGGCAATATTGGGGGTCAAGAGTCAAAAAAAATATTAACCTTATTTACCAAATCTGACGATCCTAATATTAAGGAAGTAGCCGAAGAATCTCTTAAGAGACTGGATTGATGACGGAAAATGAAATTCAAAAAATCGAAAATTCCTTTGGGCAAATAGAAACTCTACCCACTCTGCCTACCTTGGCTGCTGATTTAATTATGTTGGCTGAAAATCCTCAATCTTCCCTCGGTGATATAGCTTTATTACTTCAAAGAGACCCGGCAATGGCCAGTAAAATTTTAAAAATAGCCAATTCAGCTTTTTATGGGTATAGCAAACAAGTTAATAATCTTCCAAGCGCTTTACTCATTTTAGGCCTAAGAGAGGTAAAAAATATCGTTTTAGGTGTTTCCATTATCAATTTATTTTATTCTTCATCTGCCAAGCTATCATTTGATCATAAAAAATTTTGGATGCATTCGGCCGGATGCGCCCAGATTGCCAGAGCTTTGGCTTTTAAGATGGGCTTTTTTGAACAGGAATTAGAGGCCTTTACTGTGGGCCTTATTCATGATATAGGCAAAATAGCTATTAGCCAATTTCAGAAGGATAAATTTAAGACCATTATTCAACTCATTCAAAATGATAATTACACCTCTTGTGACGCAGAAACTTCCCTATTAGGAGTCAATCATGCCCAAATTGGAAGCTGGCTTGCGGAAAAATGGTTATTCCCCCGCTCTCTTACTGAAGCCATAGAATATCACCACCAGCCCTATGAAAGCGTGAACAGCCAAAAATTAGCCTCCCTTATCCATATAGCAGATATCTTCTGTAAGGCAAAGGACCTTTCTTTTTTAGAAAAATTTGATGGAGAAGACATTACCGATAACCAGGGTTGGAAAATAATCCAGGAAACCTCTTTAAGAAAAAATTTCCATTTTGATATCGAACGGTTCACCTTTGGATTAGATGAAGAAATTATTAAGGCTCAACAATTTATCAATATATCCAGGGGTACTGATATATGATTACTAATTTATCTTGGAGCAAACAAACCTCTTTTGAGAATAATCATGAATGTAATTCCCTCATAAAAATTCGCGACTTTGTTTATAATCAAAGCGGATTATATTTTTCCGAGACAAAACTTGATTCCTTACAAAAAAAACTTTCCCCAAGGATCGAGGCCCTAAATTTAAACTCCATAGAAGAGTACTATTATTATCTTCTTTATGATCCTTCCGGGAAAAATGAGACAAAATTTCTTTTCGATTCACTGACCAATAATGAAACCAGTTTTTTCCGCGATGCTCCCCAGTTAAAGGCCTTTCAAGGGCAAGTGTTATCAGATTTAATTGATGCAAAAGGTGAAAAAGGACATAAATCACTGCGGATACTCAGTTGCGGTTGCTCCACAGGAGAAGAACCCTATTCCTTAGCTATTTTAATATTGGAAAGATTAGGCAAACATCTACATGAATGGCACATTGAGATAAAAGGAGCAGATATCAGCCATTCAGTCCTAAGTACGGCAAGAAAAGGGATTTATAATCAGTACTCATTGCGGAACACCTCAGAGAGGATCATTAATCAGTATTTCACTCCGGCAGGTAATGATAATTTTCAAATTAAAGATTATATTAGAAATATGGTACATTTCTCCTACCTGAATCTCAGAGATGAAGCAAGTATGCGTACCATTTATCCTGCAGATGTAATCTTCTGTCGTAATGTTTTAATCTATTTTAATGAGACATCTAAAAAATCCGTTATTGCCAAATTTTATGAGATTATTAATCCGGGCGGGTACTTTTTTGTAGGGCCCTCAGAATCCCTTTTCGGATTATCCAGATCTTTTAAATTAATTCTGTTTCCTGGTGCTTTAGTTTATAAAAAAGAGGTATAGTCAAGGAGTTTATCTATGAGCACTGTCCTGATCGTTGACGATTCATTAACAGTAAGAAAAATGCTAATTCATTTCCTGAGATCAGGTGAGCATTCAATTATCGAGGCTTCCAACGGCATAGAGGCCTTAGAAAAAATTACCATGCATCCTATTGATCTCATGATGGTTGATATGAATATGCCTCATATGGACGGACTAGAGCTTATAAAAACCATAAGACAACAGCCCGTTTATGAGGATTTACCAATAATCATGTTAACAACCGAATCAAGCCCCGAAAGCCATAATTTAGGGTTCGAAGCAGGGGCAAATGTATATTTAACAAAACCTGTACAACCACATTTACTTCTGTATAAAATACACAGTCTCATCGGAGACCATAACCTTGAAGTAAAACAAGATTAATTGAGGGAAAACTTCCTTTCAATTATTTTATTAAATTTTTCCGGATTTATTTAATCTCATTCTACTCAATCTAAAATGATAAAAGTTCTCATAATTGATGACTCAGCCTTTATGCGCCATATGTTAAAGCGAATGATGGAAACGGATGAAGAGATCAGAGCTATCGGCACTGCCAGAAATGGATCTGAGGGTCTGGAAAAGGTAGAAAAATTTAAACCGAACCTTATTACTCTTGATATCACAATGCCTGGTCTTGACGGGTTAACCGTGCTTCACGAAATTATGACCAATAATCCTCTTCCAGTGCTTATAATTAGCTCGGCAAATAAAGAAAATGCAACTATAATTCCTAAGGCCATACAAATGGGAGCAGCAGATTATCTTGCTAAAAATTTAGAGAATGCTCCCTTAGATATCCAAAATATTCAAAAATCTCTGGTTGAAAAAATTAAAAATATTACTCAAGATAAAATTTCCTTTAATCATCGCCAAACTTTTACTACAGCGAAAGAGGAGGGGATTATTAAGAAACCAAAAAGCCGAATTGATATTATCGCTATTGGTGCCTCAACTGGTGGGCCTTACGCCTTAGAATACATATGCACCCACCTGCCCAAAAATTTACCCATCGCTGTCCTTATTACCATTCATATGCCCCCAGCCTTTACAGGACCATTTGTTGAAAGATTGAATAATACCTGCCAGATTGAAATTCGTGAGGCAAAACAAAGAAATATTATAAAACCGGGTACAGTTTATATTGCCCCTGGAAGAAAGCATATGAAAGTACACAAGGAATCAAAAGGGGCTATCATCACTCTCCATGATCATCCCATAACGATCTATATGCCTTCGGTAAATTTTCTTTTCTCTTCTGTAAGTGAAACATATGGGAAAAAATGCCTGGCTGTTATTTTAACCGGCATGGGAAATGACGGCTTAGAAGGAATGCGAGAACTTAAGGCGGCCAATGGAGAAAGTATTGCTGAACATAAAGAGTCCTGTGTTGTCTATGGAATGCCTAAACGAGTTATTGAAGCCGGATTAGCAGATCAGATTCTTCCTCTTACTAAAATCCCACAAGGGATTTTAAATGTTATGAATAACCCTAAACCACAACCAACTTATTTATAAACTATGACTGAACCAAATAACCATGAATTACAAGAAATACTCAATGACTTTTTCCTCGAATCTGCAGAGCTTATTGAAAAAATCGATCACGATCTTTTATTGTTGGAAAAATCTCCTTCCTCGGATCTGATAAATAGAATTTTTCGCTCTTTCCATACTCTAAAAGGAATAGCCTCCTTTCTTAGTTTTGAATCTCTAACCAAGGTTTCCCACCACGCCGAAGAAGTATTGAATAAATTACGAAAAAATGAGCTTAACATTTCCCCCTCTATAATCGATAGCCTTCTAAAAGCATCAGATGTCTTAAAAGGCTTAATAGCAGACATTAAAAATAAAAATACAAAATGCA
>JAUWIR010000585.1 GCA_030605265.1 Pseudomonadota bacterium
TGGTTAAATATCAAAAGGAAAAGTTTTTTAAAACTTTTTCGAAAGTATGTGAACCAATTTCCCCAAAGATGTCCCATTGGGTACAGAAATCAGCCAACTCATTCATTGAGGGGTTAAAGGTCTTGGAGCAGGGGAAACATTTAATGGCCATTTGTTTATTGTCAGGTGTTATTGGGGTGTCATTGGGTGGAATTTACTATTTTGTGGCGGTTGCTTTTGACATTCCTTTGACCATCCCCGGGTTATTGTTTTTACTTTCCATTATTTTTCTTGGTACTATGCTGCCTTCATCCCCGGGGTTTATAGGTACCTTCCATTATTTTTGCATCCAAGGGCTTTTGTTGATTGGGGTGAAGGATAAGAGCCTTGCGCTAAGTTATGCGATTGTGGCCCATTTGATACAATATATCCCGGAGTCATTAATGGGTATCTTCTTTTGCTGGAGGAAGGGCTTTTCCTTCCGGCAGATTCAAACGGTCCGGGCCCAAATTGAATAAAATATAATAGTTCACCACGGAGACACAGAGGCACTAAGAAATGATTTTAAAAGATGGAATCAAGGAGTATGTCTTTTGATTTTTCTCTGTGACTCCGTGCCTCCGTGGTGAGCTGAACTGTTACTATTTACTATGAATGATCTAAATTATCTCTCTGAACAACTGAATCCTCCACAAATAGAAGCGGTCAAACACACTGAAGGTCCTTTGCTCATTTTAGCAGGGGCCGGTTCCGGGAAAACAAGGACCCTTATTTATCGTATTTGGTATCTTATTGAAGAAAAAAGGGTGAATCCCTGGAATATTTTAGCTGTTACCTTCACCAATAAAGCTGCCTCGGAAATGCGTAATCGCCTGCAATCCCTTTTGCCTCGAACTGATAGTATGAATGTATGGGTGAGCACTTTTCATTCAGCCTGTGTAAAGATCCTTCGACAACATATTTCAAGATTGGGAATGAGTAATTCTTTTGCTATTCTGGATGGCAATGACCAACTGCGGATAGTAAAAAAGTGTATCAAGGAAGTAGATGATAGTCCGGAATCCCTTCATCACTTAGCAGTAATAAAAGAGATCAGGCAGTCGAAAAATGAGCTTAATACGGCCCAAGAATATAAGGGCCTGATGAGGGAAAATTATTACGGATTGCGTATTGCCGACGTCTTTTTACATTATGAGAGAAAATTAAGGGAAAACGCCTCTCTTGATTTTGATGATCTTCTTTTTTTCGTCTGGAAACTATTCAAAGAACACCCTGATGTTTTGGATTATTACCAAAATCGTTGCCGCTATATTCTGGTGGATGAATATCAGGATACCAATCATGCTCAATCACAAATTATCTACCTTCTGGCTGAAAAGCACCAAAATATCTGTGTTGTAGGTGATGACGATCAATCCATTTATCGCTGGAGAGGCGCAGACATACACAATATTTTAGACTTTGAGAAAGTCTATCCTCAAGCCAAAACTATTTATCTTGAGCAAAACTATCGCTCAACCCAGGTTATTTTAAAGGCAGCCAACCAGGTAATCTCCCTCAATCAAATGCGCAAGGAAAAGGAGTTATGGACGGACAATGAAGAAGGGGATAAGATTATTTTTTTTGAAGCCTTTAATGAGCAGATGGAGTCAAAGTATATAAGTCAAAAGATCCAATCTTTTTATAGAGGTGATTTTTCCCACTATAATGACTTTGCCGCTCTTTATCGAACCAATGCTCAGGCACGGGCCATTGAAGAGGCTTTGCGAAATGACGGGCTCTCCTACAGGATTGTTGGGGGGCTTAAGTTTTATGAACGAAAAGAGATAAAAGACCTTATTGCCTATTTAAAAGTGGTGGTAAATCCGGATAATCAATTAAATTTATTAAGGATAATTAATGTCCCCCATCGAAAAATAGGCCAGGCAACTATTGCTAAGATTGAGGCTTTTGCAGATGAACAGCACCTTTCCCTTTACCAGGGCATAATAGCTATGTTTGAGGCTGAGGAATTAACCACAGGCTCCAAAAAGGGCCTGTCCCATTTTATTGACTCTTTGCATAAGTGGAGGGAATTCAGCAAAGATCATAAAATTTCCTCTTTGCTTGAAGTAATGATAGAAGATACCGATTATATGGAGTATTTGGCCAAAGAAAAAACAGAGCAGGCAGAGTCCCGGATTGAAAATGTAAAAGAATTATTAGCCGGGATTCGTTATTTTGAGAAGCAAAATGAAGGGAAAACCTTAGAAGATTATCTTGATTATGTCAGTTTATTCACTGACATTGACGAATATGAAAAGGGAGCTGATACAATTACCTTAATGACCGTTCACAGCGCCAAGGGACTTGAATTTCCTGTTGTTTTTATGGCGGGAATGGAAAAAGACTTATTTCCCTTGGGTAGAAATAGTATCAATATTTCCGATCTTGAAGAAGAGCGAAGGCTTTTCTATGTGGCTATGACCAGGGCCCAAAAAAGGCTCTTTTTGACTCGTGCCAAAAAGCGAAATATTTTCGGGTCCTCCAAGGATACTTCATGCTCTCCTTTCATTGAAGAAGTCCCTTCCCAATATTTAACCAGGGATACCGGAAAATCGGATTCTCAGGGAGCTTATGAAATTTTTGATTATAGAGCAAAAAGACCGCGAGAATCTACTCAGCGGGACCTAAAGAAAGCAAGCTTTTTTCAATTTCCCGAGAGTACCTCTGAGGGGAATATACAGGAAATTTTGAGGGCCGGGGACCGCGTGTATCATGAAAAATGGGGCGAAGGACTTGTTTTATACAAAGAAGGGCAGGGGGAAAATACCAAGATTTCCATAAACTTTGGTGGACTGAAAAAAAAGCTTATGATAAAATATGCCAGATTAAGGAAAATAGGGTAAGAAAAAAATAGGAAGTAGGAGGATAGATGAAAATCACTGGTAAAGATGTTGAGTATGTGGCTAAATTAGCCAGGTTAAAGCTAACGGATGAGGAAAAAGAGCTTTTTACCCGCCAATTGGATCAAATCATAGGGTACATGGATAAGTTAAATGAGCTTGATACAAAAGATGTTCCGCCAACTTTTCATGTCTTGCCCCTTAAGAATGTAATGCGGGAAGATGTAGCCAAAGATTCTCATCTGCAGGAGGAGATGCTGAAAAA
>JAUWIR010000630.1 GCA_030605265.1 Pseudomonadota bacterium
GTATTACTTTGATAATTTTTTAGCTCACCACAAAATTTAAATAGGATACCTAAATTGTTTATATTTTTTTTTTCGACCGCCAATTTAAGCCGGGACGCATTGTTGGATTTTTTGTTCTCTCGCCAAGACGCTGAGAACGCAAAGACTTCTTACTTAGTCTCTTCAAGTCCATTACCGGTAAGGATAATGCCATTTATTCTTTGCGATCTTTGCGGCTTTGCGAGATTCATTTTTTTGGTGTGTCCCGCCTTAGACTGATAGCCTTTTCCACTAAGACACGAAGTTTTTTCTCTTAATTCTTTTTCGTGTCTTTGTGCCTTCGTGGCTAAGTATCAAATCAAACGAATCTTTTTGCCTATTTTCACCAATATCTGCAAGGCCTTTTCTAAATCCGGCATTTTATGGGTAGCCATTAAAGAGATCCTCAGTCGAGCTGTCCCCTGAGGCACTGTTGGAGGACGAATGGCAGGAGCATAAATCCCGGCATCAACCAGTTTTTGACTAAATTGCACTGCCTTTTCATTTTCTCCAACCAAAATAGGGATAATATGCGTTTCACTGTTAAGGGTATTAAACCCGATATTTTTCAGCTCCTCTCGAAACCAGTTTGCTTGTTGCAATAAAGTATCTCGCAGATCAGGACGATTCTGAACAATATCAAGGGCCTTTAAGGCAGCGGCTATAGCAGGTGGGGGAAGTGCCGTAGTAAAGATAAAGGGACGGGCTTTATTAATTAGGTAATCTATGACTAGTGAATCAGCTGCCACAAATGCCCCAAATCCACCCAAGGCCTTTCCTAAAGTTCCCATCTGAATATCAACTTCTCCCTCCAGATCAAGAAGTTCGGTAATTCCATGCCCATTTTTACCATATATCCCCGTAGCATGAGCTTCATCAACAATGACTGTAGCTTCAAATTCCGTGGCTAAATCAACAATGTCTCTTAAGGGAGCAATATCGCCATCCATACTAAAGACAGAATCAGTAACAATGAACCGTTTAGCCCGATGCTGCTGATTTTGAATAAGCAATTTCCGTAATTCAGCCATATCTTTGTGGGGGTATCGAATTAATTTAGCTCTGCTCAAGATAATCCCATCAATAATGCTGGCGTGATTATACTGATCAGAAAAAATTATATCATGCCGAAAACTTAAAGCGCTCAGAAGACCACAATTGGCCATATAACCACAGTTAAACAGTAAAGCTGCAGGAGTTTTTTTAAATTGTGCCAATATTTTTTCTAATTGTTCATGAAGAGCTAGATTTCCGGAAAGAAGACGAGAGGCCCCTGCCCCTGCCCCAAATTCATTTAAAGATTTAATGACCGCTTGCTTCAAAAGATTAGAGTTAGCCAACCCTAAATAGTTGTTGGAAGCAAAATTAATCACTTCTTTTCCATTTAAAGAAATTTTTGCCTGACTCGCACCATCCATAGTTTTCATCTGCCTGTAGCAACCTTTTTCTTGTAAAAGGCGCTTTTCCTCGGCTAAAAATTTCTTAAATTCTGCAGACATTTATTTTTATCCCTATTTTAAACTGTATATTGGACTTCTCAATTTTTACTATGTGTATCAAAAATAGTAAATCCTAAATCGTAAACCATTGTCTTATCTTTTTCCCAGGGGTCCCCTTTGGTTGTAAGATAATTACCCACCATCAAGCCATTGGCGCCTGCCGGGAAGATCCATGATTGCAAACTTCTCAAAGTAATCTGGCGACCGCCACAAACCTGAATATTGGCTGTTGGTAAAATAAAGCGAAAAAGGGCAATCGTTTTCAAAGCTTGAAGAGGTGCCATCATTTTTTTTCCTTGGCACTGTGTCCCCTTTATAGGGTGGAGAAAATTGATAGGGATACAATCAACCTCTAAATCCCTCAATGCAAAAGCCAGCTCTATGCGTTGTAAGGAGGTTTCCCCTATTCCGAAAACCCCTCCGCTGCAAATTTGAAGACCTGCTTTTTGGGTTGCCTTAATGGTTTCTATGCGCTGAGAGTAAATATGGGTTGTGCATACTTTCGGAAAAAAACTTTCCGAGGTTTCTAAATTATGGTGGTAGCGCTGCAGACCGGCCTCTTTCAATCTCAACAAATTCTGATAAGAAATGATCCCAAGTGAAGCAGCACAAAAAAAGGAGGGGAAATGTTTTCTGATATCTTTGATAACCGGCACTATTCGATCAATTTTTTTCCTGCTCTCTGTCTTCCCTCCGCTGGTCACCAAGCTAAAACAGTGGGCCATCATTTTTTTTGCTTGAGCTGCCCTTTGTAATATTTGTTCTTTTTCTAAAAAGGGATAACAATTTATTTTTGCATGGTGATGAAGAGATTGAGCACAGAAACTACAATCTTCACTGCACAGGCCGCTTTTTGCATTCGTAATAGCACAGAATTTTATTGAATGATCAAAATATTCTTGTCTAATTCTGTTGCTCATTTCAAAAAAAGAGACTAAATCCTTACTTTGTATTCTTTGATCAAGAAGAATCGCCTCTTCTTTTTCTATGAGCTTTCCATTAAGGACCTTTTTTCCAAGATATTCCAGTATATTATTATTCTTCATAAATAGTTGAAAAAATAAGAGGGTGGATTAAATAGAATTTCATTCTATCTAAGAAAGTAAATGATTGTCAATGAATAACTATATTAAATTAAAAA
>JAUWIR010000321.1 GCA_030605265.1 Pseudomonadota bacterium
AACCAATTTTGGGAGTAACGGCGTTAGAATCAGTAGGGATTGAGGTTGACCCGCAAAATCAGCGCCTTAAACGTCTACCAGCCGTTAGATTGAAATAAAAGACAATGTCGGCATAGGCACGAACCAAAATTATATTGGAACGAAATTTACCCATACTACTCAGAACATCCACGTTTCCGCAAGCCCCCCTTTTCATCCCGGACGGTCGGATTTCCCAAGTCCCGGTTGGCGACCATGCCATTTCCCCTAACAGCCTTCCCTATGCAGCGGAAGCTTAAGCCCTTGCCCACATACACCCCTCACTACACTGTTTACTGCTTGGCTCGCCACTCTGATCGCTCCTACCAATACAGCTCAATGTCAGTATAGCAGCTGTGGCTTATACTTCCAAGAAGAACACGAGTCGTTACCTTCCCGTGCATCGGATATACTAGCCGTCCGAACCGGGCAATTGACGGCAGGGGACTTTCACCCCATTAACCCTGCAGCCTTGTCGGCTGCTCCCACAGCGTGGATGAATACCTCGGATATTAGGCTAAAAGACATCCACTGACTATATGGGCATGGTCCCAAAGAGATTCCCCATGTGGAAAAAAGGGGACTGAGTGAAAAAAAAGCGTTTATTATCACCGAGTTTATAATTACCCTCTATGAGACCGAGGCAATCAAAACTTACTTTTTAGATGAAGTCCATAAATATAAAAATTGGAAATGAGTATCAATCAGATATCAAAAAATATCGCAATTGATAATAAGACAATCACAAACTATAAACCCCTCTATCATTTCAATCCTTTCCGGACTGTCCATTAAAAAGGGAGGGTCATTATTTACGATTGTCTCCAATCGACCCTTCATATTACCTTATATCTAATTCATTTAAAACAAGGTGATTTCAACGTTCCCTGAAATTTTCAGTATAATAAAAGATTATATAAAATTAATCATACCGAAAAACCGAAGATCATGCCACAAAATCCGATAAAAAAAGTAGGCCTCATTCATAATGAACATAGAGGAAAGAAGGTAATTGATACTATTGTTTCCAGAATTGAGCAACAAAAATGCTATAAAATTCTAAAGGAGGTGGATGATGAGGTGCATAATTAAGGAAATTGAAAAAGAGGCCGCTATAGAATCACCGATTTTTTTAGTGTAGTAAAAATCCGGCAAGGATTGCCGAAAATAGAACCTTAGAAAAAGGAGCATTAAAATGGCCAGCATAACTTTAACCGCTGGAATGCGGTCCAACCTATCGAGTCTTCAGTCAACAGTCGATCTTCTTAACAGAACTCAGAAGCGTTTAGGCACAGGACTGAAAGTAAACAGCGCTCTTGACAACCCTATCAGTTATTTTGCAGCAAAGGCGCATATGAACCGCGCCAATGATATCTCTTCCCTTAAAGATGGAATGGGAGAGGCAATACAGACCATCAAGGCTACAGATGCCGGACTTGAATCGATTACAAGTTTAATTGAGCAGGCCAAAGCCCTTGGGACTTCGGCACTGGGCGCAGCCAAAAATCAGGTAAAAATTACGGTCGGCACTGTAGTGGATGGCAATGTCGTAACAATCGGCACCACAGCATACACCGCTGTATCGAGCAATGCAACCGCCTCCACGTTTATTAGATCTGATGATGCAGCTACTACTGCTTCAAACTTGGCAGCAAAAATAAACGCAGGCATCGAAGGGGGGGGCGATATGATCGCAACTGCTTCGGGCACAAATCTCGTACTTGAAATGAAGGCATCCACAGTAGCATTAACCCAGACTACAAATGTAGTATCAATGGCAATCACTATGGTGTTTCAAGAAAATACTGCCGGCAGTAAAATCTTTTCAGAGAGAGATGCCCTTGCAGATTCGTATAATGATATCATCACCCAGATTGATTCAATCGTTAATTCCTCCGGTTACAAGGGCAAAAATCTACTGATGGACGACGATCTCAATGTCAATTTTGAAGGCACTTCGCTTAATGTTAAAGGATTTAACGCAGCCGCAACCGATCTTAAGATGTCCACCACGGCAACCACAGCAAGTGGGAGCAGTTTAGCATGGGCAGTTAATAAAGATGTTCAGACAGATATGGGCAAGCTGGACAACGCTGTATCTACACTGAGATCAGAAGCTTCCAAACTGGCCAACAACTTGGCCATAATAAATACCCAACTAGATTTCTCAGGAAAGATGGTCTCAACGCTTACTGAAGGGGCCGACAAGCTAACGCTTGCGGACATGAATGAAGAGGGCGCCAACATGTTGGCCCTTCAGACAAAACAGGCCCTGGGCGCAACAGCCCTTAGCTTATCAGCACAGGCAGCGCAGACAGTGCTGAGGTTGTTCTAATAATCTAAGGATTATGAAGTAAAGATGGGGAGGGAGAATTCCTCCCCATCTTTACACTTTACACTATTCTTACACATGGCGGTGAAATATGAAAATCACCAATATACAGACAGATCAAGGGGCACAGAATACAGCCCACCCTGTTGATAAGAGCAACCAGGCAGTTGATAAAAGGACTGGTCTTTCTGATAGCCGGATTAATTCCGGCGGCTCATCACCGAAGATAGAAAAAATAAGGACCCGACAGGTCCAACCACAAATAATAACCGCTTCTATTAATTACATAAAAGAGCAGTTGGACCGGGCCCTTGTCCATTATCCTCCGTTTTTTCCCATAGCAAAATATCAGAGGCTGGACCTCATCAAGAAAATCAAGGGGATACAGGAGGACATCGAGAACTTGTCGATTGATGAGAATTTCAAGAAAATGTTTCCGGAGAAAAAACAAATCAAGGGGATACAGGAGGACATCGAAAGCTTGTCGACCGATGATAATTTGAAGAAAATGTTTTCAGGGAAGAAACTACCGGCCGAGGCAACCGATAATGAGATATCCTCTGCTCTTGACAAACTTTTTCATCTCCGGGAGAAACTGACTAAAAAGGAGACTGTATCGTCTGATGCAGCTAAAATCGGTTCAGCCCTGGATATAAAAGTATAAAAGTCTGATAGATAATTAATATATATTATGGCGCTAAAAATATCCCTTAAGCCTCATGAAAGAATTATCATAGGAGAGGCTGTCATCGAAAACGGCGATAGCAGGACTAATCTTTCTATAGAGAACAATGTCCCCATTCTCAGGGGAAAAGACATTATGAGAGAGGCAGAGGCAGACTCGCCCTGCAAGAGGATTTATTTTGTTATCCAACTTATGTATATAAACGAGAAAAATATTCTTCAGCATCATAGTTTATACTGGCAACTGGTGAAAGAAGTCATAAATGCAGCGCCCGGCACACTTCCCATGATTGATCAAATTAGCAGACAGATACTCGGCAAAAGGTATTATCAAGCACTTAAACTCGTAAAGGAATTAATTGAATATGAACAGGAGGCCATAGAGAATGCGCGCAAGTCAACTTGAAACCTACAGACAGCTACAAAAAACAACCATGTCGGGCCGGGAGCTCGAAGCGGAGGTCCTTACAAAGGCTGCTTTCCTGCTTAAAAACTGCCGGGACAAGTGGGATGATAATGAACGAAAGATAAAACTTGACCAGGCGCTTAAATATAATCAGAGGGTCTGGGAGTTTTTCCAGGGAGAACTTACCAACCCGGAGAACCCTTTACCGAAAAAATTGAAGGAGGGCATCTTAAGTTTAAGCATTTTTATCGACAAAAGAATATTCGAAATTATGTCTTTCCCTAAACAAAATAAACTCGATATAATCATCAATATCAACCTGAATTTAGCTGCCGGGCTGAGGACGTCTCCTTAATAAGTTAAAAGAGGCACAAAGGGGCAAAGGGACAAAGGGGCAAAGGCACAGAGGGGCAAAGGGACAAAGGGGCAAAGGCACAAAGGCACAGAGGGGCCAAGGGACAAAGGCACAGAGGGGCACAGGGGCAGAGGCACAAAGATTGATGAGCTGCATAAAATGAAAAGTAACAGTTCACTGGTTTTAAGGTTCAGAGTTCAAAGGTTCAGGGCTTATGTTCCTTAAATTAAGCTGATAAGCCGCATAAATAAAATAAAAATTTTTGTGGGAGAAATGCTAATATTTAAGTTATGTAATATCTCAGGAGCTATATCAAAGGTTGTTTCTGTTTTTCTTCTCTTTGTAAAATCCGACCTTTGTATTTTTTTTCAAGTTTTTTATAATGATCTATGAGCGCTTTCGTTTCATGATTGAATTCTGCGGATATTTTATGGCGAATATCTCTAATTTCTTTTATTGCTTCGTCAGTATACATTTTCGTTTACTCTCCTTCTTCCCAATTAAATAATTCCACCGGGGTGGTTAAAGTCGGAACAAAAAATCCAAGCATTGTATTAATATGTCTGATATGTTCAAATTTATTAGCATTTGGAAGATGAGCGCAATTCCAAGTTAAACGGACGGCGTGAATGTTGTTTCTTTTTTTTCTAGCAATCATCCGCTTATCTTTACCATTCTTTCATTGAACGTGTAAAAGCTTATTTCTTTGTCGGTAACACGAATGACCTTACCCATTCGTTTAGCTCTAGTATTTAACCCTGGCAGATGGAGCAAGGATCTTAGTGTTTCCGGAATTTCATTAACGCGTGAGTCAGGCAAAGTAAAGCAAACTACACAATATTGATTGTCAATGGGCACTTTTCGCCAGAAGTCTTTTTCATTGATGGTCACAAAGATCGGTTGCTTCTGCTGACGAAGCAATCCAGGGATAGCATCATCTTTGTAACAGTATGGGGACGTAACTCAATGATATTTCGAACTGCGCCCTGATACCACTTTGCTATCTCCAGTTCAATGTTGCGCCCTAATAATTGCTCATCTAAAACAATCACTAAGCTGCCTTTAACTCCGGTAGGGTTTTGATGAATTGGGATGTTACCAATCTAATCGCTTCAATAATTGCCTCATGTGAGACTCTGCCACGATACCCTTTGACGATATCGCCAATACTTTCCCCTGCTGCTAAACGATCAAGTGTGCCTGTTATTTCAATCCGGGTATATTTAAAAGTCGGCCGGCCCCCACAAACGCCAACAGCTCGCACAATGTAGTCACCAAGTGGGTAATATTGGTAAGGCCCTCCCTCAACCGTTTCTGTAATTAGTTTAGCCATCCCCAGCTTTCCCTTATTATTGGTAATATTGCATTATGCCTTATATATATACTCACGAAGGGCAATCCAACTTCCCTGTATCATCAGCAAGGTAATCCAGGGTAATACCGAAAGTAGCGGCCAATTTTTCAATTGCTTCCCCCTACCTGTATCATCTTCCCCCTTCTTCCCTTAATTGCTACATTAATGATTATATCGATTTTTATATTATTATTGAGCATCAATAGATAAAAAGCAAGCCCCCAAAGATGTTCACTGAATTAAATTAAGCTGTTAGGCTGATAAGCTGATAAAGTTCACCAAAGCCTTCACGTGTAAACGCCTACGAGCAAGGTCAATAAAACAAAGACAACCCTGAACGGTGACCCCAGGACCTGTGAACGATTACCTTAATACTCTAATCATATATTGTATCGGTAGTGCTAAAGATGTAGTGGTAAATTAGTAATGGACATCCTTTTAGATAAATTGTAGAATGAAAATAAAACATTTTATCTAAGGGGGGAGATTTTTGAATTGTCCAAAATGTGATTCACAGGATA
>JAUWIR010000202.1 GCA_030605265.1 Pseudomonadota bacterium
AATCCGGTGAGGCTATGATAGAATACATCGCCGGCAAGAGAATTGGGACAGCTTACATCAAGGCCAAATTTACCTCTCCTGGTGGAAGTGATTGCATCCAAGAAATCCGGATAAGGTTAAAAAGCGATGCTCCGGCAAAAATTATTTTTGAAATGGACTTAAGCAAAAAGATCTATACCGGGGGACAGAAAAGGATACTTACCCTATGGGTAAAAGATATAAATGATAATCCAAATAGAGATATTCCGCTGCAGGTGGACCTTGTAAAGGGATATTATGGGCGACTTGATAATGTAAGAGAAAGAAAAACCTCATGGAATGGCGATTGTGAGCTACTTTTTACATCAGGTTCTCGTGCCGGAGAAGTGACTATTCGGGCAAGGACCATTTCCCGAATACCGAATCCCGAGATATTAGAGAAGATCCGCAGCAATCCTGATGAAATATATTAAATTTTTCAATTTTCGCAATTAGATGTTTAGATTCACAAATATAAGAAATATTTGACAGGATAACAGGATAAACAAGATTTAAATCATTGAAATCCAGTTAATCAAAAAAAAATTCATTGGCTGAATTATTAGAGCACATGAAGTACAATTACTAATTACCTTGTGGTAACAAGAAAACCATTGGGCTTGATATTTAATTTTGAAAAAAATAAAGTTGAGATCAAACATAAACTCAAAGAGTTATTGTAAATGATAGACAGGATTAAAAAGTATCTTGTCAATCCTGTTATCCTGTCTAAAAATAGTTGATTGCAAAGGTTAAATTTTCTTTCACCTATTCATTTTGATCTTTTGAAACATAAGTTAAGTAAAAAGCCTTTCTAGTAGACAAATTTAATTTTCGCATGATCCATTGATCGGGGAGAGAAAGATTCTAAAGAGAGTCCCAATTTTACTGCTGACATTGATTTTCCTGAGTCTTTTTTTTTGTTGGCCGGTCTATTCATTTCGGGTAAGATTCGGAGCGGATTATCTTTTCCAATCTAGGGATGAATCCGAGCAGGAGCTTATCCAGACCTATGACATAATAGCCCGGAAAAGAGTCAATCCCCTCTATGATTTAAAAATAAAATTTCAATTCAGATCTGAAAAGGGGGATGAGAATGAGGATCGTATGCAAAATTTGCCCTCTCTTCTCTTGAATTTTGGAAATCGGGTGGTTGGGTTAAACTTAGGCATCAGTGAGGACAATATCCATGAAACAGATCGAAAGTATGACTTGTCACGGGAATTTATTACCTTCACCTGGCGGCCTTATCAATTGCCAAAGTTTACTCTTCAATATCATTCAGAGGAAAAAAAGCTAGAGTATGAGGATTCAGACAATGAAAGACAAATTGATAAGGAAAAAAGACTGATCTTCAGAGAAGATTATGGTATCTCTTTGGGCATTTTTCATTTTGATCACAGTCTTACCCTGGAAAAGAAAAAGGTAGAGGACCCGAATTCCGGAAATCCTCTTTATGATATCAGAGACTTGCACAATAGGGGAGGGATTAATTATAAGATAAGTTTCTTGGACTCAAGGCTTAATATATATTCAGATTATGAGCTGTCACATCATGATAAAAAAAATGAGGAATTAAAAAATGAATATCGCTCAATAGAGCATAAAATAAATATGCGCCTCAAGGGGGTCCCCAGTCGTCAAGTAAAAGTCTATTATAATGTATTTTGGGGTGATTTAAAAAAATGGCCTGACCCTGAACGTCAGACAAGTCTCGGAAATAGTCTTAAAACGGAAGTTTTGCCGCATAAATACATAAAAACAATCTTTGATGTTGCCCATGACACCCGCCGTGAAACAAAGGATGATGAAAGAAATAGCTTGCTGACATATGGGGTAAGGCTTGAGCCAAAGATCCCGGGATTGATTTTTGATCCCAATATTCCTATGCCGCCTATGAATACTTCTCTTTTATTCACCAGTTCATTACATAAAACAGATGGGGAGCCCAGATACCGCAGCAATTCCTTTTTATTAAAAGGATCTACGGAATTATATAAAGGTTTTGAGATAAGAACGGATTTGGAATTTATTAATAAAAGAAATTATGATAATGATGGGGGGTATGATGATCGTCATGAAGAAAATTTTCGAATTGATGCAAGTCTTGATTTAAGACAAGATCTTCAATATTATTTTCGTACTGAGAATACATGGGAAGAGGATGCGTTTGATGGAAAATTTTGGCATTTAATAACCTATCGCCCGGTTGATCAATTTTTCTTAACCTTAGATCATACCATCGATTATAGTTATCCCAAGAATGACTCTTCTTACAGCTTTCGAGTTGGCTGGGCCCCTGTTCCTAAATTACGATTCGAGGGAAAATATCAGTCTAATAATGAAGGAGCAGAGGAAACTGTATCAACGAAAATAAATATTAATTTAACCAAAACATTAAAATTCAGACTTGAATATGAATATCCTTCAGATGATCAAGTAATTTCCTTTAGATTTACTTTTAGAACTTAAATAAAGATGACAGGATGTTAAAAGCCTGTCTAAATAAAACGAAGGAGGAAACGATTGGTGATGGGCAAGCATATACCTCAAGGATTGGTAATTATTATCTGTATGGCAATAAACTTCGGGTGTGCCTCAAAACCCAAGATTTATATTAACCCCAATACAAATTTCGGTTTTATTAAACGAGTGGCAGTATTGCCTTTTGAAAATCTGTCATCCGATCGATTTGCCCACAAAAAAATGAGAGATGTTTTTGTTACTTCACTTTTGGCCACAGAGGTAATCGATGTTCCGGAATTGGGAGATGTTTTAAAGGTCCTGGAATCCCAGGGGATTGCTTCTCCTCAAGATATCACTTCCGAAATCGTCAGGGCGGTGGGACAAATGTTAGGGGTCCAGGGGATTGTCTTGGGAACAGTAGAGGAATATTCTATTAATAGGACGGCTGCAGGCTCTTTCCCGGAAATTGCTCTTACTCTTCGTATGCTGGATACAAAAACCGGTAATATCATCTGGTCGGTAAGTCACACTGAAAAGGGAGGGCGTGTTTTGCCAACAATATTCGGCTTTGGGGAAAGCACTCTTAGTGAAGCTTCGGTCAAAGCTGTGGAACAAATTGTGGAAACATTGGTATATGAATAAATGTAGAATTTTGCTCTTTTTTACCTTCATTATAATTTCTTTTTTGGTGTACAGCGGGACCTTATATGCGCAAACCAAGCTGGCGGTACTTCCCTTTGAGAACCTGAGCGGACAGTTTGGCGCAGATGAAAAAATTATGAGTAGTATCTATAAGGCCTTACAAAAAGAATACACTATTATTTCAGCTTCAGAGGTAGAAAAAATTCTTACTTACTTACGAGTCAGGCATACCGGGTTTCTTACCACAAAAGAGATTCAAAAGATTGGTCGTCGTCTCAGAGTTGATTCCTTGCTTCTTGGGATGATTGAAACTTACCGGCAACAGCCTTTTCCTCAGGTTTCTTTTTTTTGTAAATTGATTTCTACCAAAGAAGGGGCCCCGATTTTTTGGAGTAAAAATTTTTGTTTACGCGGTAGGGACAAAGTATATCTACTTAACAGAGCTGAATATACAACATGGGAATTATTGATGCAAAAAATGGCCGAAGATTTAGTAAAATCTTTGCCGAAAAATAAAGAGGAAGGAAGGATTGAATAATTACTGCAAGAGGGCTGGTATTCTAATTCCTACTATTTATCGGATTTTGTTCTCCTTATTTTTCCTGGTGATGATTACTACTCTAAATGGATGTTCATTCCTCCCCAAAAATAGAAACAGTATGGCCAAAAAAGATGCCTTGGCCGAAATAAAGCGTATTGCTGTTTTCCCTTTTTACAACCTCAGTGATCGCATCGATGCCGAGGTCTTGGCTACAAATATTTTTATTGGCGAAATTCTTAAAACAAAACGATATTCAGTAATAAAATATGGGGATATAAGGAATTTTTTGCTAAAACAAAGAATCAGATCAACAGAAACAATTAGTTATGAAACAATGCAGAGTTTGGCCTCCACCCTTTCCGTTGATGCAGTGATGTTGGGGACGATAAATGACTATAGAGAATGGGCCCCGAATGCTCAAAAGCCTTCATTGGTTGATATTTCAGCTCGAATTGTGGATTGCGCGAGCGGGCGGATCATCTGGTTTAGTCGGGATAAAAGGACTGGATGGGATGGAAGAAAAATTTTTGATATTGGAGAGGAAATATTTTGTTCACGATTAGTTCAAAAAATCGCTCAAAATTTTTTAAGTGAAATAGCCAAGTAAATAGACAAGTAATTAACAATCATTAAATCCAATAAGTGCATAAAAATTTGCAAAGGGCAAGGGACGTGCAAATTTACAGAAAACTCTATATTGTTTTTTTTATGGTTTTGGGAATTTTCCTTTCCACATTACCGGTTACTCAAGCTCAAGATAGTTCCCCTGATTGTCTTTCATGCCATGATGATATTTTGAGCAATTCCTTTAAATTTGTGCATAAACCCTTTGCTGAGGAAAAGTGTCATTCCTGTCATCGCTTTCAATTTTTACAAATAATACGTCATAGATATACTTTTTACTCCTTAATTTCCGAAAATAATTATTCCTTTCGCTTAAAGGGATTTGAACCCGGGAAAATAGGATCCCATATCTCTGAAGTATACGCTTTTTTGCCCCCAACGCAGGGAGGAGTGGATATCTCTTTCCCGCCTTCGAAGGGATTTAGTCAAGTGGAATTAATGACTGAAAGTTGGAATGCTTCTACTGCGCATCTGGAATGGCAAACCCAAATCCCTGAATATTGTCTGATTGAATGGAGTACAGAAAATTTAGGACAAAATGCTTCTTGTTTTCACGCTAAAAGCCCTTATTCTTTAGTTGATTTCGGGATTACCGCTTGCTACGAATGTCATCCGAAAAATTCTCTGGGGATTTCTCATCCGGTGAATATTGTTCCCTCAGCTAAAGTGAAAGAAAAAATGGAAAAGTCCAATTTGCCGACAGGAAAAGATGGTTTGCTTCTTTGTATTACTTGTCATCTCCCTCATGCGGGGGATTATCAACATTTAGGACAAAAGGTGGTATCAGAGGGGCTTTGTATAGCCTGCCACCCTAAAGAGATTTATAATCCGGAATAATAATCTATAAAAGCGGGGGGAAAATGAGACCACCTTCCTATAAAAAAAGAAAATTGTTAAATATGGCCATTAAGAGAAAAATGCAGCTAAGAATTTTGAGTTCGATTTTTCTTATTGTGCTTGTTTCATTACTGGTTAGCGGGGGGATTTTTTATCACTACAGCAATAAAAAGATTAATTCAACTTACAAACAATTTCACGTACAATTGTATAATATGAAACAAGTTTTAGTGCCGTGGATTTTATTTGCCGTCAGTTTGGGGGCAATCATGGCTTTGGCAATGGGCATATTTTACCCCGGAAAGATTGCCGGCCCCCTTTATCGGTTGGAAAAAAGGCTCCGTGAATTAGCCTCGGGGAATTTCAAGGATAAGGTGAAATTGCGTTCAAATGATGAATTACAAGATTTAGCCGAAGAAATTAATCAAATGGCCGCCAAACTTCAAGAGAAGCTTCTTTTAGCGAAAAATAGGCTAACTTCGCTGGATTCAATTATTAATAATGAACTTTCCCACAATAATTCAGAAGATACCATCTATCGTTTACAAAAGGAAAGCGCTCATTTAAAAGAGATCTTTGATGAGTTTATTTTGTAAAAATTCACAAAAAAAAATAGACAGGATAACAAGATAAGAAATCGTTCAAAGGTTCAGGGTTCCCTGTTCAGGGTTGTTTTTGCCCTTGATCGTAAGTGCTTATGAGTTAAAAGTTTTGCTAAGCTTGCGAATTATTAGATTTATATACTTGAGGACTATAAGTCCTGAACCTTTGAACCCTGAACCTGTGTACGGTTATCATGATAAACATGATATTAATCCGGGGCAGGAATAAAAATTATCTTGTCAATCATGTTATCCTGTCTAAAACTAGTTCATTGCACAGGGTGAATACTTAAATTTAATAGCATAGGAATTTTTATTTTTTTTAGGGAGTTTCAGCTTTGTGCCTATATGTGCCTTTTTTGCGATATTAAATCATAAGGTCAATTTTCCGATGAAAATTAATTTCTCAAAAAAATTATTTTATTTATTATTTTTTATCTTATTGCTGTTAAACGGTTGTGCTTCTTCTCTTCAACAATCGTCTATTATTGCTAAAGTCAATAACTCCCCTATAACTGCCGAGTATTTTATGGAGGAATTGAAGCGATTTCATTTTCAACAAATGAAATCAGGGCAAAATGATGCAGCATCACGAGATATTAAAAATTTTTTGGATAGATTAATTGACAGGAAGTTGATTATTCAAGAGGCCAAAAGAGCAAACTTAGATAAAGATGAAAAATTTCAGGAAGCTTTGGAGAAGAAAAAAGAAAAAGTATGCGTTCAAAGGTGGTACAAAGATAATATAATACAACTATCGAAAAAATTGACCCAAGAAGATATTGATCTTTATGCTCAGGCCTTTAATCAAACTGTGCCGAAAGTATCGGAAATACAATTGAAACAGAAACAAAAAATTCGAAAATATAAAGAAAAATTGCTCTTTCAAGCTCTTTTAGAACAATTAAAAAAACAAGTATCAATTATTGTTTTTGAAGAAAAATTAGATGAATTCATAAATAATTCTCCATTTCCGTCTTTGACCGTAGCCTTGGTAAATGAAGAACCTATCCGGGGGGATGAGCTTTATCAAGAGATTAAGAAAGCCTTAGAAGGGAGGACGGACCAAAAGGAGGAAATGGATATTGTAAAAAAAGGATTAAAAGAATTAATAGATTATTATATTGTAAAACAAGTATCCATAACAGAATACTCAAAAAAGCCGGAGATACAACAGGATTTAATTAATTTTAAAGAAAAACGGCTCTATCGGGCTTTTTTAAGAGATATTTTACGTCCGAAGGTTGAGGTTACTGATGACGATGTGGAGCAATACTATTCAAAAAACATTGGCCTATATATTACAGGCGCGAGCTATTATATTGAGGAGATAATTGTTCAGGATCAAGATCAGGCAAATCAAATGTATCAAGAAATTTTACAGGGGGCGGATTTTAGCTTGTGGAAAAAAATGGGTAAAACTTCAGACAGTATAGAATATTCTAAAAAATGGATTTCTCTTCAAGAGATACAACCGGAGCTGAGGACTTTTTTATCATCCTTGGATGAGGGGCAGATAAGCGCCCCTTTTCAATTTGGGAATGAATATTTTCTTTTTAAGGTACGAAGGAAAAAGGGCGGGGCGGAAATTCCTCTTGAAAAAGTGAAGAAAAAAGTCCGGAAAAAGGTATTTGCTCAGAAATTTCGCTTGCTGATTCAACAGAGTATTGCCCAGCTACGAGAGGTGTCAGAAATTAATATTTATGATCACGCATTGCAAAAGGTGATATGAAAGATAAAAGTTTGAAAAGAGAATTTGAGCTAAAATTAAACAGGAGAAAGAAAATAAAGAAAATAATGAGTATTTTC
>JAUWIR010000137.1 GCA_030605265.1 Pseudomonadota bacterium
ATAATATTCCTCTACTTGAATTTTTACTGATTCCTCTGAAATACGGGCTTCCTCCAAATCCACGCGTAAATATTTCGGATCAATAGTATTGGCCAAGGTTTCTTTTGCTTCACAGCACCGATGTAAAAGCAATTTTTCTTGTAAAGGACTTAATCCGGTGAGGTGTTTTTTTTCTATGATCATTTCATAGAGACAATGGTCAAAATCATCTCCTCCTAATTTTTCTATCCCTGCTGTGGCTATCACTGAAAAGTGATTCGGTTCCATTCGAATTAAGGAAACATCGAATGTCCCCCCACCAAGATCATAAACAAGCACGTAAATAGGTTTTCCTTTAGAACGTAACCTGTCGGAAAGACCCGAGTAAGAAAATTCGATGGCCGAGGCTGTTGGTTCTTCCAAAATCTGAGAAGACACAATAAAGCCGGCCTCCTGAAAACATTCACGAGTAATTGATCTTTGGGCCCCATTTGAGTTAGCCGGTACAGTAAGAACAACTTCTAAGTCCTCCCCTGAGGATAGAGACAAATTTTTGGTGATATTCCTTCTTAAATCTTTCAGAAAATTGATCAGCAAATTTTTTACTTCATACTGAAAATCACCGGAAGCATACTGTAATCCCTGATAATAATTTTTTAAATTCCTCTTTAAGGATCGAACCAAAGTTCCCTCCATGATAAAGGCATGCTCAAGTGCCTGTAAGCCATGGGAACTTTCATTTGCTCCTTTTGGGTAGAAAGAAGCTGAGGGGAAAACATCTTTTGAAATGCCGGCATGATTAAATTTAATGGCTAAGGGAATATTATTGTCAATATCAGTAACTACCGTATTAGATGTGCCGTAATCTATCCCTAGTTTCATTCTGATGCCCTCCTATTTATTATTACCTGGGGTTTAATAATCAGTTCTTGGTTATATTCCCAATAAAAACCATCCCGAATGGTAGCTAAAACAGTTAATTCATCATGGTTTGGTTTCCAAGCATAATCAACCTCCTCATGTATGAAGGGGCTGAATTTTTCACCAACTTTTGGGGAAATTCTCATTAATTTACTATTCTCTAAAATATAATTTACATCTTCTTCGAGATCATCAATATGTTTACTGTTTTCAATAGAGCATTTATTTTTTTCAAGAGATAATTTATTTTTTAATTTATTCATTTTTAAAGATAGTTTGGCTATAGGAAGTAATAATCCCTTAATTCTTTTGGTGAGATGGTCCTCCATCTTTCTATTTATCAAGCAAATGACTTCTTCTTCCAGTTGCATAAAAAGCGAATCAGAAATAGGAGAATGTTTTTCTCTTATTTTTAGGCCATCCTCGGTTTCTAGGCAGTAGATTTTCTCCTTCAATTGCTTGGTCTCCTTTTTTTTATCTAAACAATTTTTTTCTAATAAAAAATTACTATTTTTTCCTATATTTTTTTTTGACTGGATTTTGTCTATTTGGGCTATGATTTTTCTCCTTCTCATTTTTTTCTTTTTGCACATGACTTTCTTTTTCTTTTTGCACATGACCTTCTCCAAGAAAAATTTTTGCCTTGTATAAAGAATATGTTTATTTTTTTAATTAAAATTTATATCATGTTCATAAAGGAAAGTAAATAAAAATTTAATATTTTTTATAATTAAACCAATGATATGAATTTGATAAATAAATTAAAAATTTGACATAGATTTATATTTTTTTATATCATAGTAGATAATGATATATATGACTTTTAGTTGTTACTGGTTGCATCTTACCATAAAGAGCAAGATCAGATAAGAAAAAATATAAGCGTTCACAGGTTCAGGGTTATAAAAAAAATAATGGATAGATCAAATCATCAGATTGGGCATAGATCGAGGTTAAGAGAAAAATTTCTCAAAGGCGGCCGTGTAGCCCTGGCGGACTATGAAATGCTGGAAATGCTTCTTACCTATTCCATTCCAAGAAAAGACACTAAACCTATCGCAAAAAATTTACTCTCCTCCTTTGGAAATTTTACTGCGGTTTTCGATCAACCGGAAGAAAAATTACGCCAAGTCCCTGGTCTTGGAAAAGAAAGCGCTACCTTATTACTGGCCATTCGCGCCTGCCTTACTCGTTATTTAGAGCAAAGATTAGAGAATGAAACCATAATCTCCTCTCCGGAGGAAGTCCTCTCTTTTGTTCGAATGGCTATTGGCGCTAATCCCCGAGAATGTTTAATGATCCTTTGTTTGAATGCAGCCAATCGGTTAGTGCACCATGAGGTTTTAGTTGAAGGAACTGTAGATCAGGCCCCGGTATATCCTCGAGAGATTCTAAAGCCCGCCATAATCCATAATGCCACAGCCTTTATTCTGGTACATAATCATCCCAGCGGTCGAGCCTTAGCCTCTGAACAAGATCGTCATATGACGGAAAAAATCTCAAACCTGGCCTCAGAATTCAATATTACTTTACACGATCATCTTATTGTCAGTCCAATGCAGGCCTATAGTATTAAAATTAAACAATTTCTTTAAATTTTAGATTTCCCAAAAAAAATGACAGGATAACAGGATAAAAATGATATCAATATAGTTAAATAGTTTCCTCAAGATTAAAAATTATCTTACCAATCCTGTTATCCCGTCTAAACTTTCATGAAAAGCTTTTTCACCCCCGAGGATGGAAACCATGTCTTTTTCAGTAAAATATATTTCTCAAAATGCGTTTCCATGGTAAAAATAGTAAATTGTACTTGTCATATCAGATCCCTCTTTCCCCATATTTTTTCGTTGTTCGAGTATATTCTGCTGTAATGAATGATTAATATTATTTTACCTGATTAACTGTATGATCAATTTAGAAAATGTATCAAAGTCTTACTATTCCAAAATTGAAGTGCCGATCTTTTGCAATTTAAATATTTCCCTTCCTTCCGGATTAATCGCCATTTTAGGCTCTTGCAGGATGCGGGAAGACTACCCTGCTTAATCTACTTGGCGGCCTGGACCTCCCCTCAAGAGGCAAAATCATCTGTGACGGTGAAGTTGTCCCCTTTCACGATACAAGTAAATTAATGCTCTATCTTACATTTCGCTCTTAAAAAAAAGAGGTTGTTTGTTTTTTATCTGTGTGACACTAATATTTGGAACCAGCGAGATGTCAAATTAGTCAGTAATTTGGGATTTGATGCCCGCCAAACAAATAAAAATTCTAACCTCTTTCTGCAAGCCCTTTAGTTCAGAAACGAAGTGGCGAAAACTGCCATTTTGGAGGAGTATTTATCCGTGCATAACATACTGAAACTCCTTGAGTAGATATTCCCATTTTGGATTTCTCACATCTTTTTTAAAGGGTCTAAAGTCATCTAATCCTTTGTCTCATATGGCTATGACACGATAGAGGAATAAAAGAGAACTTAATGATTATAGAAGGTTCTGAGTTGAGGCAGCAACTTTCTCCTTAACTGCTAGATGTGATAAAAAATCACTCATTTCTTTTTCACCAAGAATTGAAGGAGGACGATTTCCATGATAGTGGATAAATCGTTTAATCCATTGCAGATAGGCTTCTCTGTCCGTATGCTGTAATGTTTTATTTGTAAGATATTTCTAGCGCGATTGAGTAAGTTATCTTTGTTCATAATAAAAATAAGTAGGTTTTTATTTTAGCTCACAGTGTCTAAAAAGAAGTGTTTCATTTATAGAAAATTCCTTGCTTATTATTACCTAGTATTATAAAGTAAAAACATTAATTTTTTCAAGAAAATTTATTATTATACGACTAAAATTAAATATAATCCTCTAAAAAAGAGGGATTATATTACCTATTAGCCAAAAAATAAATACGATGTTTAGGATACTATATTGATGATAGGTGACCTAATTTACTATAAAAGAAATCTAATAATTCGGTAGTCGAATTATCATTCAAGCAGACAAAATCGTGAAGCACGCTGATAGCTACATTTCGGCTTACAATCACGATTTTGCAGATTAACTAATCGAACCAAATAACTCATTAATAGGAGCATTTATGTTTAAAGTAATACAAAATGGCATAGATCGATTAGATGTTGAAATGAGCGGGAAGATGGATACGGAAGAAATGAAGATTGCGTTAGATGAACTTGTAAGCAAGTCGAAGAATATTAAAAATGGAAAAATGCTGTATGAAGTTATCGATTTTCATCTTCCGTCACTTGGTGCAATCGTAATTGAATTTTCACGCCTTCCTTCGATGTTTGGGCTTATGAAAAATTTCGACCGAGCAGCGGTATTGACTGATAAAGCTTGGTTACAGAAAGTAAGTGAACTAGAGGGGGCTTTGTACCCAGGTTTAGAAATTAAGGCTTTTAATAGGGACCAGAAAGTAGAAGCTGAAGCTTGGTTATCGAGTTAGAGTGAGAAAACTATATTCACACCCTATAATTATGTTGACAGTTTTTTAGGGCTTTTTTGGTATTTTTTGTAACGTCTTGTTTTTACAGAAGATATTGTCATCTATGGCCTCAACCATTATCTCTATGTTTTTCAATAGGTTGATCGGACTCGCAACATAAATCAGCTAACAAGTCAACTTTTCGTTATGTGGCTAGAATTAATGAAAGATCAATATGTTTTGGTAATCACAAATAGGTCTTTAGTTGGTGGTATCAAGATATGGTTAATATTTGAAAAAGCAAGGAATGACAAAGCGGAAAAATTTAATCTGTTTGGTTACTCAATATTTTTGGAATGTTTTGGGTAGTAGCCTGCCTGTTAAGATGCTACCCTGCTCTGTTTCTAATTTATCAAAAACGGGGAATAAAATTGAGAAAGGAGGGCGGATGTCAAGAACAGTTTTGAAGTATCGAACAAAAAAATGGAATATCCCAGTAGCTGAAGTGGACTGATTGCGGATTTGGTCTGTGGGGAATAAAGGACGGGATAAAGTAATTGCCTTCATCGATAAAGCAGACAGCGCTCGATTAAGGGATAGCAACAACAAAGTGATTGCAACAATAGTGAGTACATCTATACGGAAAGGCGGGCCAAACGGCCCGGAAGTAGCAAAAATTAAAATAAATGAAAATCAAAGCAAGACGGTCAGAGTAAAAAACAAAGATGTTTTTATTGCTGATCCGGATGTCAGCTTCATGGCTGTGGGAAGCATGGCCGGTGCACTTTTGTGCAATGACGATTTCCATCTTGATTTTGTCACCAACGAACAGGATGTATTGAAAATTTACAAAGAAGGTAAGAATATCTGTATTAATCATCCAATGGAACATTCGACCTGGAAAGGACCTGTTAAGGAGCGAGGCAATGATGGAGAATATGACTACGTTATTATTGATTATACATTGATATTTGGAATACCGGGCAACCAAATGGAGGACGTGCCGTATATTGGCACAAAGCATGGAGATGCCAACCAGGGGAAGGTTAAAGTGGAAACATATCATTTTTCACATAATGCGGTTCGAAGCTTCCCTTCATACTGGCAGCTAATTATGCTCAGGTCTATACTGGATTTGGATATCTTTGTCTGGTAAAGAAAACAAATCAGACCTTGGTCAGGAAAACCCCTTTGTTCAAATACCATGTTTAATCTTCCCCAGATATTGTAGAAACGAAAAACATAGGGGCCCGGTCTTCATTCTTGATATATTTATAGGTTAACTTATTGATTTGAGGCAATTAAAATAAAAAAACCACATAACAAGTGCACCAGTGCCTCCGGCAAAAGGCCGCCGTCGGTTTGGTGATCGGTTAGGTGGGGAAAGGAGATGTAAAATGTTTAATAAAAGTATTACATTATGCACTTTGGTGTCCCTTAGTTTATTATTTTTTGTTGCTAGCACCATAACTTTAAGAGCTGAAGAAGATTTTTCCGTCCAAAAGGGTATGGAATTGGAGACATCTCAATCCGTTAAACTTCGCGCCTTACCGCCGGAACAAAAATGGATCTTTTTCATTGAAAAACCTGGGGAGGAAACAGGTAAGATCGAAAAAGGGGAAAAAGTTGAAGTTGAGGCTGTTAAAAATGTTAAGCGCCCGCTCTCTGAAGATGTTTGGCTGAAGGTAAAAACTAGAGAGACGAATGGAATGGAAAAATCAGGATGGGTATATTACGGTAGTAATAAAGAGACAAGCAATTTTGAGACTAAGCAAAAGGATAGGTAGGATAGAATAAGATTTCAAAATAATTTGAGTTATAATAAAGGAGCTAATTTACGATGGAACCAAATTATAATTTTTCTAATACCATTATCTTATTCCTGCCCTTCCTCTGCTATTATCTCGGAATAGTTATAAGGAAGGTGGTATGCCCAGGAAAAAATTGTCCACCACTTTTACATCAATTCCTATTGGGGATTCCAGTGTCCCTTGCTATCGTTTGCCCACTTCTTCCGGTTTTTAAAAGCGCATATGGGAACTTAGCCGCTATGGGAGTAACTCTCGCAATCATTATAGAGCACGGAATGATTGTTAATGAAACGGCCACAAGTCGATTAAAGAAAATTAGGACTGAAGTCAATATTGGAGGGGCTTGTAGGACAGTTAATATGGGCAATGATGGCAGTTATTGAGTTATTAAACTATATTGCACCTAACCAGTGCACCAGACCGCCTGACGGCTCAGCAAGGGCATAATTTGAGATTTTTTTCTATAGCATCATTTTTTATGAACAAAGAAATTTTTTCAATATATACTACTCTGAATATTTATAAATTTATTGTTCAAGGGGTATATATTTATTCAAATTGCTTGTAGCCAAGAGGATAAAGAAATATTCAAATACGAACGTATTCATTATCCTCATCCTCGTCTCTTAAAGTATAGTATTAATACACTACAATCCTTAAAAAAAGCATCGATAAAAAAATAAAGTATAACAAACAAGACAAGCTTATATGATTATTAGATCTATAGATAAAAAAGAAGATGTGTGGAAATTTTACCTTTGCTAAACAAAAACGAAAAAGTTAGTATAAAAAGAGGTGGAAAAAAAATAGGAGATTTTATTGTTACAGATTTTCGATATCCAAATCATATCCTTTAAATGAGATTTTAATTTTTTTAAACAATTAAATAAATTGGCGAAAAAAGGCGTTTACCAGGAAGCTTCGAACTAGCGGCGTTCACTTTAAAAAGAAAGGGATAATATTATGACAATCAATCTCAAAGAGATGACAATAGAAGAAAAATTGAAGGCGATGGAAATGCTATGGGATGATATTTGCCGTAATGTTCCGGATTTATCATCACCTGCATGGCATGAGGAAGTTTTAAAAAAAAGAGAGGAAAGATTAAAAAAAGGTAAGGAAGAGGTTTTAGATTGGAATCAGGCTAAAAAAGATATTAGGGATTCGATTTAATGAATATCAAAATAATTGAGTCTGCAAAAGAAGATTTAAAGGAGGGCTATTACTTTTACGAATCACAGGAAATAGGGCTGGGTAATTATTTTTTAGAATCTTTATTTTCCGATATTGAATCACTTAAATTATATTCAGGAATACATAGCCTCCAGTTTGGGGAATATCATCGTCTTCTCTCAAAAAGATTTTCTTTTTTAATCTATTACCGCATAAAGAATAAAGATATCTTAGTTTATGCTGTGTTGGATTGCCGTCGAGATCCAGCATGGATTATAAAGAAATTAAAATAAATAATAGCGAACAACCGATTGGCGAAAAGACACAAACTAGTCGATCTTGTGGATTCCAGGCAACTGAGCATATATAACCTTCGTATGTTATCCGAAAAAAATGCCGAACAAGCGCTATCTTTCCGTTATGATTATCTTAAAAATTTAAATAAATCATCCATAATTGAAAAGGTTATTTTATGAAAAAAGAATGTCTTATATGCAAAAAATCTAGAGGAAAACGAGTATGTAAATTAAATAATAATAAATTGATTTGCCCAATATGTTGTGCTTCAATTCGAAATCAAGAGTGTGAAGGATGCCCTTATTATAAATTTTCTGAAAAATACCATGCCATAAAATATAGAAAATCTGGAGCCAAACATTTTATCGTTGAAATTAACGAAGAAGTTGAGAAATCTGTTAATCATGCTTTGAAATTAATAGAGAAGAGGTCTTTGAAAGAGGGAGAGGCAATTATTAAAGACTTAATCAAAGATCATCCTGGCAATCATTTGGTACAATATGCTATGGGTATCTTATACGCTTTAAAGGAGCAATATGATGAAGCCATAAAATATTTTGATAAAGCAGCAGATATATTTCCATATTTTATAGAAGCCTACTTTAACAAAGCAGTTGCTTATCAGAAAAAACTGGATTTAAAGAATATGATACTGGCATACCAGAAAGTTATAGAAATAGGCGATCCAAAAGATGAGCAAGTAAAGCGAGCCAGAGATTTTCTATTTGACTTAGAACAACAAATTCTAAAAGATGAGGGTATTAATTTAGAATCAAATCTCAAGGCTATGGATTATTTTGAAAAGGCTTTTTCTTATATGAACAATCAAGATTGGGAAAAAGCTATCCTCTATTTTAAAGAATGTGTAGCCATAATCAAAAAACATCCTCAGTCCTATGGAAATATGGGAATTTGCTATTCAAAATTAGGAAAAAAAGAACAAGCACTCAAGGAATTTGATAGGGCGCTCGAAATCGACCCGAATTATGAACTTGCTTTGGTTAATCGAACGATCACAGAATCTTTGAAAGATGGCGAAAAATTAGAAGCTGGTAAGGTTGAAGCGGTTGAATATTACAAAGAATATCCGCTAAAAAAAAGATCTTATATTCAATCTGCCATTGAAAAAATAAAAGGATAGATAAAAAACTGATTTAAAACAGTAATAGTATAATGTGTACTGAAAAAAGTAAATATCAAAATTATGGAGGTATCTAAAATGGCTACTGCTGTAAGAATATCAGAGGAATTAGTTAATGAGGCAAAAAAATATAGTCGTATTGACCATAGATCTATAACAGGGCAAATCGAACATTGGGCAAAAATTGGTAAATGTGCTGAAGAAAACCCGGATTTAACTTACAGCCTGATCAAAGAAATTCTAATAGGAATAGAGGAACTGGAACAAGGAGAAAAATCAGAATATAAATTTGGATAAAAACTGATGAAAATTTATCAATCAAGATCTTTTGAAAATAAAATTAAGAGATTTTCAAAAAAAGAAAAAAATATATTAGATCAGGAAATTAAAAAAATAATC
>JAUWIR010000530.1 GCA_030605265.1 Pseudomonadota bacterium
AACAGGGTTTGAAAAGGGGCAGCTATGTCTTGTAGAGAAAGTTTTTTCTCAAGACAGTTTTGTCAATACACTTTTGGGGGAAAAGTGTCATCTTTCTTATTCTCCTTGGGGAACTCTTTATCAATCTTTTTCCTCGTATAAAGAGGAATACTCTTTAAAAAAAGTTACCTGCCTTAGTATCGGTTCTTTAAAACTTGAACAAAGGTATCTTCAAAGTATTCAATCTGACCTGTATAATATAGAGGTTATTGATATGGAAACCTCAGCCTTTTATGCTGCTTCTCTATATATAAAAAAAAATGCCCTTGCCTTTTTATTTGTTTCAGATATTCTGGATACCTTCCCTTTTTATGAGGCTTTAAAAAAAGAAAATCAAAAGCTTTTTAAAAATTCTGTGGTAAATTCTGCTAAGGTTTTGTTAAAATTGATTGAAAAAATAAGGTAATGCCTTGACATCAAGATGCCTTTTATGTCAAATTGACCAGTATTTTATCAAAGAAAGAGCTAAATATAATGAGCCAGGAATATTCCTTAGAAATTTATCGAGAGCTGGAGAAAGATTTCCAAAAGGCAAGACTTTGCAGGCCAATGCGTATGGACCGCCATGAGGTGGGTTCGGAGTTGATTTACGATGTGGTCAGTATGGTTGACTGCAAGCAGGCGAAAATTAGCTTGCTTATTTTAAAATTCGTTGGCGGAGGATTTGCCGGCCAGGTATACCAGGTAAAACTTTTGAGCATGAGTGAACCTTTGCCGGGGATTGAGGCGGGTCAAGTGTATGCCATAAAAATCCTCATTCCAGCAACGAATTTTTCCCGATTGTTTCGCAATACAATTTATTGGATCGGTTTTCAAGGACCCTTCCAACTTCAGGTAAATCCCGCAGCAGCAAGGGCCGGAGCTTTATGGCAAAAATTTATCCGCAGGGGAGCTAAAATTCGCTTTGGGGATGAAAGAGCAGTTGTGGATATTCACGCTACCTTTATTGATCCTATTTTAGGCAGTTGTGGTGAATTGAGTGAATGGGTGGAGGGAAGAACATGGCGACTGGAAGTAGATGATCATGTGCATTTATTACGGCACTGGAAGAAGGGGAAGAGGGTTGATGAAAGAGCCCTTGGGTCTCCGGAGTATAGAACAAAATATGAATTTATGTCTGATTTTGTCAAACTCCTCCATGACATGGGTTGTCCTGAATTTGCCCGGCAATACGAGTGGGCCACCTGCAAGAGCCAACCGAATTGCCTAAAGCGAAAAGAAAGTGAGGATACTCCGGAAGAAGGGTTAACTGCTGTAGATTTTCGAGCAGGACTTGCTCTTTTACCTTTCCTCCCTATGAGCCCGGGAGATTTTCAGTTAATTGCCAAAGGATTCAAACGGGGAAGCTTAGTGCAGTTTGATCGCGGTGATCTAAAAAAGCTTGAGGAATTTATAGAAAAGAATGAAGAAGAATTTAAAGATATGGGCCCCATGTTAGCTGAATTAAAGGAAAAAGAGAGAATTTATAGAAATTCCGTGCCTGATATCACCTACCATGGCAGCCGTCTTCTGACCAGTTCATCTCTTCGGTCAACAATCCTGAGCAGTGCAGTGAAAGGATGGAGAGTAAAAAATTTAGTTGATGAGAAAAGTGAAAAAACCTTGCAGCACAATAAACTGTTAGCCGTTCTTTTCTTGCTGATTGGATTTATCCCTTTTCTTGGGCAATTTATCAGAAAATTTATGGGCCACTCTGATTGGCGAAAGCACTATTTAAAGATAATGACCAATTGGAGGTATTGCCAAAAAGCTGTTAGAGGAAAAGCCACTGAATGGTTAATATCCTGGTACAGGGGAGGCCGTGTTGATGATGAGCATCTAGACAAAGTAAAAAAGAACCTTTGGTCTGTTTTCTACCACCTTCCTCTTTCAATTCTTCCGGCCGGGTTACATAGGTTTTTTAGCGATTGGAAGTATGCCGGGGAAAGGTTGGATTACTTTTTTATCCGGCCTGTACGGTTATACTTCAAGGCGGATTTGCGGGAAGAATGGCTTCGTGATATGGTCGCTGAAGGGGAAAGAAAAAATTTAGTAAGCCGGGAAGATGCCGGGGTTATCCTTTCCCAGATCAAAGAGCCCTTTATCCGGAAATATCTTCAAAGCCTGGCTGTTCATGTATGCACTTTACCAGTAACCCAGATTGTATCAGTAGCTATAGCTGTGATTTATGTATTGATGCATCCTCAAATGCCTCGGGCCCAGGCCTGGGGGATTGGTGTGGGGATTATTGCCTTATTTCAGGTTGTGCCTATTTCCCCCGGCTCTTTAGTCCGAGGGCTTTATGTAGTCTATTTGGTGGTGAAGGAGCGAAATTTTAAGGATTATAATATCGCCATATTTCTGGGGTTTTTTAAATACGTCGGCTACCTGGCCTTCCCTATTCAGATGACTTACAGATACCCGGTCCTGGCTCGATTCATGGCCGGGCATTGGGCTACTGAGGCCGTTCATATTGTTCCTGTATTCGGTGAAAGTGGGGCATTGCTGGAGCATGGTATTTTCAGCTTATTCTATAATTGGCCGTTAACGCTTCGCCGCAGGATGAATGATCGGGCCCGGATACGCGAGCAGTATAAAGCAAAGTATTGGCATATCCCCTTGCTGGCAATCGTTGGTGCGGCAGCTTTTGGGCTAATAGACGTTTTTTTCCTGAAACTGTTTGGATATTCGCCAAGTTTAGGGCAGATTTGGTGGGCTTCCCTGATCATTCCTCTGGTATGTGCTGCTTTTATTACTATAAAGGCCGGTGGTGCGCCTTTGGGGAAACGCATTCTGGGGGCTGCCATAGGAGGAAGTTTCATTGGTCTTTTCTATAGCCTGCAAAAAGCGGTATTAGTAAAAGGTATGCCGGATACCAGGATGCTCATTATAAATTGTGTCTGGAGTATTTTTCTTTTTACCATTATTTCTGCAATTGGCGCTATCTTGACTGAACTGAAACTTCCGGAGCCGGAAGTTTAGATATCCAAAAATGTATTGCTTGTAATAAGTATCCATTCAAGGTCATTGCCTATCTTAAAAATTATCCATATTGAGAAAAAATTATGAATATATATTGGTTATTATACATGATTATGGATATTTTCAAATTAATTTAATAAATAAAGAAAAAATTAAGTAAGCATGCTTTATGCAATGAAAAATGTGTGATTGTAACGGATGCAATGAGGTAGCGCAATTATGGATATTTTATTTATTTTAAATGTTTTATTGCTTTGTTGTGTTTTTATTATGTTGTTTAATCTTGTAAGGACCAATTTAAAAGAAAAGAGACAGCAACAGCTCGAATTAGAAGAATCTACCAATGAGAAAAAAATCCGGCAGGAAGAATTTTCTTCACCTTCTAAGGGGAAAATTATTGAGTTGAAGAAAAAAGTTTCCAGATAAACAATGGATTTTTGAAGAAATTTTTTTATTCTGTAAATCTTTATTTATCCCCTTATAGCCTATCTTTTTCACTTCAAAATACAGGCCTCCGCAATGCCTTGAAAATAAAGGGCTTCAGAGAGAGACGTTTTTTTTTCTATGCACGTTTATTGTCGATAGTTATAATATTCCTTTTTAGTAGATAA
>JAUWIR010000529.1 GCA_030605265.1 Pseudomonadota bacterium
GAGGAACATATAGATGTTGTCATATCCCTCTGTACTGCAACGCATTATCAAATAAATAGAAATGATTTGAAAAAGACAAAATGGATTTGTATTCAGCATGGAATAGATTATTTTATAAGTGAATCAAAAAATGCCTTAAATTGTGATTTACTTTGCATTTTAAGTGAAACATGGTGGTATTATTTTGTTCGGTCAATATATAGTGTTTCCCATTTTGATAGCTGGAAGGATACATTACCGCCTAATGTAGTTGTAACGGGATTTCCTCAGCTTGATGTACTCAAATCATTTTCTCAATTTGAAATAAGGAGAAAGTATAATATTCCCCAAAATAAAAAAGTCCTTCTTTATTTACCTATGCCGAATCCATCCCTCAACCCTGTTAATAATTTTTGGAAAAGACAGTGGCAAACGAAGATATTTTATCCCATCACTAATTACCCCAAAAATCAAGCTATATCAATTATTAGAAAAGGAACTGGAAAGTGGGGAAAAGTAATAGGATGTACTGAATATACTATCATACAAACAATAAAAGAATTTTGCGAAAAGAATAATATCTATTTCATAATAAAAAGTAGAGTGAAAGGTCCTGTAGAAGATGAAAAATCTAAACTTGCCAACGCCTTATTGTTTGATGAAATGTTTTACCCTTCAACTATTACCGAGCTTCTGTATATTTCAGATATAACCATAAATCTTTTATCCATGACCACCTATGAGGCTGTTTTTATTAATTCTTATTCTATAACAATCTTATTGGAAGTAATATTTAATGAAAAAATACAGGTATATAAAAATTTTTGGGGAGATAGTTGGAAAGAATATTATAAGGTCGATGGAATAAGTCAATTAATACCCAGTATTGATTTTCTCAACAGCTTTTCACAAAAACAATCTAATTTTCCAATAAATCATGAATCTCGAAAAAAGTATGTAGAAAAATATCTCACTTATGACGATGTCAATAGTTCTGAACGGGTTTTGGCTGCTGTTGAAAAGTTACTGTGATTGCCTTCTGTACAATTTTACCCAGAGGATTAGGTATCCTTCATTTATCAGTAAAAATACAAAATGATTAATAATCCCCGTCCTGTTGTAACAATTTACGTTACAAATTTCAATTATGGACTCTATATTGAGAAAGCTATCCAAAGCGTATTTGATCAGACCATGCAGGATTTTGAACTTATTATCATAGATGACGGCTCCACAGACAATTCCGGAGAAATTATAAGGAAATATCAGACGAAAGAGCGTGTATTTTGTCTTTTTCAAAAAAATAAGGGTCTTAATGCTACCTGTAATATTGCTCTCAAATTGGCTAGAGGCAAATACATAATGCGGTTGGACGCCGACGATTATTTAAATCCTCATGCCTTAGAAGTTATGACTTCTGCCTTGGAAAAAGACAGTGACTTGGCCTTAGCTTTTCCGGATTATTATATGGTTGATGCGCAGGGGAATATTTTAGAGCAAATCCGAAGACATGATTTTAAAAAAGAGGTGTCTCTTTTCGATCAGCCGGCTCACGGTGCATGTACTATGATTCGCAGAGATGTTTTATTAGCTGCCGGAGGATATGATGAAACCTTTACCTGTCAGGATGGTTATGATTTATGGTTAAAAATTGTCCATAATTACCCAATAAAAAACGTTAACCTTCCTCTATTCTACTATAGACAACATGGGAAAAGTCTGACTAGAGATGAAAAAGTGGTCCTTAAAACCAGATCTGAAATCAAAGAAAAACATGTACGAAAGAGAGGCTTAAGGGCACTATCCGCTTTAGCTATTGTTCCGGTGAGAGGGAGTGTAACTGATCCGCGCTCTCTTCCTTTGGCTCAATTAGGTGATAAATGTTTAATAGATTGGACGATTGAAGCCGCTCTTTCCAGCCAATATATCACTAATGTGGTAGTGTCCACTCCGGACAAAAATGTTCAAACTTATATTCATAATAAATATTCTGAAAAAATTTTGGTTTTTGAAAGAAATTCGGAATTGGCTCACATCAATATCGGAGTAGAAAAGACCATACTTGAAGTATTACATTTTTATTTCTCCAGTCACCCTCCTCCGGATGCCTTGCTTATCTTATATATAGAAGCACCTTTTCGAACCGCCATGTATATTGATAAGGCTATTCATACAATGCAATTATACGATGTTGACGTTGTAGACGGAGTAAGATTGGATGACAGCCTATTTTACCTTCATGACGGCAACGGCTTAAAACAATGGAGATCAAAGGGTGGACTGCGCTTAGAACGTAATGATATTTATCGCAGAGTGGGTGGAATACATCTCATTAATAGAAAATTTTTTGAAAAAGAGAAGAAGATGTTAAGTGGGAAAATCGGACATATTGAATTGGATGAGAAAGCCGCATTTTTTATTAAATCTGAATTTGATTGGAAGGTTGCCAGACTTTTAGCTGAAAAGGATTAAGAGAATTGAAAAGGATTAAGAGAATTGAAAGGGTTGAAGGGATTGAAAGGGTGGTGCGGCAAAAACGGGGTGTATTTAATTGCTGAAATAGGGGGCAACCATGAGGGGAATTTTGAATATGCCCAAAAGCTGACTGAGTCGGCCTGTGTTTCCGGGGTTGATGCAGTTAAATTTCAAATCTATAATGGTGATACGTTAGTAAGTAAAGTAGTAGATCCTCATCGTAACAGCCACTTCAAAAAATTCGAATTAACACAGGAACAATATATATCGCTAGCTAAGCAGTGCCAAGAAAAGGGTGTTGTCTTTACAGCTTCTGTCTGGGATATAAGGGCCTTAGCCTGGATAGACCCTTACATGGAATTTTATAAAATTGGATCAGGTGATTTGACTGCCTATCCGGTGCTGAAAGAAATTGCCGCCTTAGGGAAACCGATAATTTTATCAACCGGACTATCAACTCTGGAGGAAGTAAAGACAACAGTAGAATACATACAATCGAGAGATATTCGCTATAAGAAGAAAGAATATCTGGCTGTTTTACAATGTACTTCGATGTATCCTATTCTGGATGAAGAGGCAAATTTAAGGGTATTAGACGTATTCCGCAATGAATTTCAAGTCACTATTGGGTATTCTGATCATACTATTGGTGTAGATGCAGTTGAAGTGGCTGTGGTCATGGGCGCTGAAATTATCGAAATGCATTTTACCGATACGCGTGAAGGAAAAATTTTTCGTGATCATCAAGTATCGTTTACTTGTCATGAAATTAAGGCTCTAATCAATAAAATTAAGAAAATAAAAAAACTTCAAGGAGATAGATTAAAAAAACCTATGAGCTCGGAGATAAATACAGGACATCTTTTTTCCTTTAGACGTGCATTATATCCTGCCCGAAATTTAAAAAAGGGAACTGTTTTAAAGGAGGATAATCTTATTGTTTTAAGGCCAAATCAAGGTATAGATGCCCGTGATTATAATAAGGTAATAGGGAGAAGGTTAAAGAAGGATATCGGTAAGTTGGAAATAATTGAATGGTCCGATATTGAATGAAACGTATCCATTCAGTCCCCCCCTCAAAAAAAAATATAAGATAGGTTTTTTATCTAAGGCATAGGAAGTTCATATAACTATTAAAACAATTTCAATAATTACATTTTTAATTTGTTATACCCCAAGCCA
>JAUWIR010000633.1 GCA_030605265.1 Pseudomonadota bacterium
GAGCAATCTTTGTCATTGGAATTGGCAGTACCTTACAGAATGGCCAACCTCATGATGGAAGAGCGCCGGATTATGATGATTGGTCTTCTGAAACAGAAAATGGATTTAAAGGTTTGAATGGCGATATTATTGTTTATTATCCTGTCCTTGACTATGCTTATGAACTATCTTCAATGGGTATTCGGGTTGATAAGAAAGCTTTACTCAGGCAGCTTGAGATCTGCAATTCCCTACAGAAGAAAGAACTCTACTTTCACAAACAGTTGCTTAGCGATGGGCTTCCCTTAACAATAGGTGGTGGTATCGGTCAGTCTCGACTCTGCATTCTTTATCTGCGCAAGGCCCATATTGGGGAAATTCAGTCAAGTATCTGGCCGGATGAGATGATTGAAGAATGTAGAGAGAATAATATTTTTCTCCTTTAAAATAAATTTTTTTTAATGCCGTAGTTGGTCCGGAAGCTTTTTGATTTTTTGACACTTTTCCTGAGGGACAAATTTTTATCCCAGGTTTCTTTACTTTTATAGCCTCTACTGTGATCAAGATGAATGACGATTGCTCGATTTCTTATCTGTTTGGATTTTAATCCGAAGTTTGAAAGTCTCTCCCCAATCTCTCGATCTAACCCCCCATAGCCCATTCTTTCATCAAAACCATTAACGGCAATAATATCTGCTTTCCACACGGAACTATTACATCCGTTAAAAGTAGCGCCAGTAAGGGTAAAAAAATCATATAATGTACCGAATCGGTAACCTGCTGATAATTTTCTAAGGGGTGAAAAGGCTTTTAGTCCGCCTGATTTAAGCCACCCGGGATCAAAAGCGATTCCTGAAACAATATCATTTTTGGAAATTTTTTTACTCAAGCAAATGGGCAGTTTGCAATAGCCCCCTGATAGAAAATAGCCTCTTTTGGCATGCTTCAGATGTATTTCCAGAAAATCTTTTCTGGGGATACAATCTCCGTCAGTGAAGATAAGATATTCCGTGTGAGTTTCCATAATGGCTTTATTTAAAATTGCCGGTTTTCGAAACCCTTGATCTTCATGCCACAGGTGATATATTTCAAGGCCGGTTTCCTTTTGCAGCAATTTTATCCTCTCTTGCGTCCTCGTATCAGATCCGTCGTCGGCAATAATAATCTCAAAATTTTGATAGCTCTGGTTCGCATAGCCCCAAAGGACCTTTTCCAACCAATCGGGCATATTATAGGTACTAATAATGACGGAAATTTTCATGGTTTTTTTAAGATATTTTTTCTCGGCTTTTTATAGGCTTCAGCGTAAAGTTCCACCTGATTACCCTTTAAGGTATTTAATTTTTTGAAAAAACCGGGTATGCTCAAATGGTTTTCATAATAAGTAAGGACTCCTTTTCGAAGACCGGCAATAGCTGATTCATCCATATCGAACAGGGCCTTTACTTTATTGACAAAATCACTCTGCCCATGAAAAGCAATACAATTTACCTTATGTTCTAACGGCGGGGTGAGATAATGGGGATACTCGGTTACGGGAATAGCGCCTACGGCCATTGCCTCAACAATATTATGGCATAAGGGCATAGTTACTCCAGGGCAGGCAAGAAAAAAATCGCTTTTGCCAAGGGCCTTTAACCAATCGAGGCCGTTTAGGGTAATAGCCTCAGTGTCTATCCAAATAAAGCCATTATAAAACTCCTGCTGAAATTCATTCATATCCTCTTTTGTTTTGATCATGCGGATATGATGATTATTGCTTAGGTTTTGGCGCAAAACCTTCAGCATTTCAAGACGGCTGAGCAATCCATAGGTTGTTTTAAAAGGCGCTTTATCATATCTCTTTTTTTCATAATTCCCTGAAAAGAAAAGACGCCACTGCCTTTTTTGAGAGATGAGCTGAGGGACCTCCTTGTCCCATCCCTTTTCATAAATGGTTGGATGCAAAGTAAAGGGCATAATCATAGTACTTGCGCCAGGTTGGTAATCCCAGTCATAACGCAACTTAATGACCCGTTGGCATTGATTGGTAAGTCCGGTAGGATTATGATCCGTTAATACCATATAATTGTTTTTCATTGCCGAGTAATTCTTGAGAACAAAAAAGGGATGGTTGAGGAGTAACAGCTTGTATGGTTTATTTTTAATGGAAGCTAAAAACCGAAAATTTTTCTTAAATAAGACAGTATACCCTGCTTTTGAAAAATAAATGTAGAAAAGGTATGCACGCCTTCCCATCACCCCGTCTGCTTCAAGATGATTAAAATCAAAAACAATAAGTTTCGCACTTTTATATCTATGAACATTTGGATTAAAAATTCTATTGTTAGTGATGTCTCGGCAGTGGAAATAGGACCATGGATTGATGTAGTAGCGATAGATCCTCATAAATTTTTCTACATTTAAAAAAAATTGCATGATTATTTATTATGTCTTGATATTTCAGAATTTCTTACTTAAGTAGACTTAAGCAGGAGAGGCAATTGCATCATTGAGCTACTTATGATATAGTTCAATATACCATAGTGCAGGAAATGAATCATTAACTTTATTCCTTCATATCCCCTTTTTCAAAAAATCAGAATGCAATCTTATGAATATACTTCACTTTATAAACCTC
>JAUWIR010000004.1 GCA_030605265.1 Pseudomonadota bacterium
TAGCTACGGGGGTAGAGATGTTTCGCAAGTTATTGGACGAGGGGCAGGCGGGAGATAATGTCGGTGTGCTATTAAGAGGGAAAAAGCGAGAGGAAGTGGAGCGAGGCATGGTATTGGCCAAGCCCGGATCGATCACCCCGCACACGAAGTTTAAAGCTGAGGTTTATATATTGACAAAAGAGGAGGGTGGACGGCACACTCCATTTTTTAATGGGTATCGGCCACAAGTTTACGTACGTACGACAGACGTGACCGGTATTGTTCAGTTGCCTGAGGGCGTAGAGATGGTCATGCCTGGTGACAATGTGAGCATAACCGGGGAATTAATCACGCCGATAGCCTTGGAGAAAGAGATGAGATTTGCTATCCGAGAGGGTGGTAGAACGGTTGGTGCCGGAGTAGTCAGCGATATCATCGAATAATTTAAGATTTAGCTTAATTTAGGTTAAGGAAATAATCAAAGAGATAAATTCTCTAGAGGTAATAATGGAAGGTCAAAAGATAAGGATTAAATTACGGGCATACGATCACAGAATTTTGGATCAATCAGCTGGGGAGATCGCCGAAACAGTCAAAAGAACTGGGGCAAAGGTTGCAGGACCTATCCCTTTTCCAACTCGAAAAAATCGTTATACTGTGCTGCGATCACCGCATATTGATAAAAAATCAAGAGAACAATTTGAAATTAGGACACATAAGAGGATCTTGGATATTTTAGAATCTACACCCCAAACTGTTGATGCTCTCATGCGATTAGATCTTCCTTCAGGGATTGATGTTGAAATAAAACTATAAGAATCAAAAAAGTGTGAGTAAATAATGATTAATCTAGATATTTTAAATATTGAGAATGAAAAGGTAAATCAGATAGAGGTAGATTCTTCTGTATTTGATACGGAGATAAAAGATCATCTTTTATATGATGTAGTTCGTTATCAATTAAACAAAAAAAGGAAGGGTACCTCCAGTACTAAAAATCGGGCCGCTGTTGCCGGAAGTGGAATTAAACCATGGAGACAAAAAGGAACAGGCCGAGCTCGTGCAGGGAGCAGAAAATCACCGCTTTGGGTGGGTGGGGGAATTGTTTTTGGTCCGCACCCGCGAAGCTATGAACATAAGCTAAATAAAAAGGTATTAATTGATGCCCTCAGATCTGCAATATCAATGAGAAAAAATGAGGGTAATTTATTAATTCTCGAAGATTTTTCTCTTGAACAGCCAAAGACGCAAGAGATTGCCAAAATTTTTAAAAAATTAGGCATTGAGGGGAAATGTCTTATGGTGGTTGACAAGGAAGAGCATGCCGTAATTACTTTAACTGCTAGGAACCTTTCAAATATAAAGATAATTGACAGCGCCGGATTAAATGTATATGATATACTTTTGCATGAGAAGTTGCTCTTTTTTAGGTCAGTAGTTAAAAAAGTTGAGGAGAGATTAAAGAGATGAAATCGGCTTATGAGATAATTAAAAGACCCCTCATCACGGAAAAATTCTCCAAGCAACAGGAAAATTTTAATAAGATTGCCTTTGAAGTTGATAAGCACGCTAATAAAATTGAAATTAAACGCGCTATTAAAGATATTTTCAATGTTAAGGTTATAAAAATAGCCTCAATGAACATTGAAGGGAAAAAGAAAAGGCTTGGAGTTCATCAGGGGAAGAGAGTTGATCGAAAAAAAGTGATCGTTACCTTAGCCAAGGGAGAGACTATAGATATTATTGGAGGTTAATAATCCAAGAGATTATTAAAAGGGAATAAAATATTATGGGAATCAAAAGTTTTAAGCCAGTTACATCTAGTTTACGAACGAAAACAGTATCCACATTTGATGAAATAACCAAATTCAAACCAGAAAAAAGTCTAACTTCAAAATTGACCAAGACTGGTGGACACAACAATAATGGAAGGATCACGACGAGGCATCGAGGTGGCGGGCATAAAAGAAAATATCGAATAATTGATTTCAAAAGAGATAAATTTTCTATTCCTGCGAAAGTTGCCAGTATTGAATATGATCCGAATAGAAGCGCAAGGATAGCCTTATTACATTATATTGACGGGGAAAAACGTTATATTATTGCTCCCGTTCAATTAGAGGTTGGCGCTAAAATTATGTCCGGCCCTGATGCGGAGATTAAACCAGGGAATGCCTTGCCTTTGAAAAATATACCTGTTGGAAGCACCATCCATAATATTGAATTAAAAAAGGGCAAAGGTGGACAATTGGTCAGGAGCGCCGGTGGAAGTGCCCAACTGATGGCTAAAGAAGGAGCGTATGGGCATGTTAAATTAACTTCCGGGGAGGTACGATTAATTAATCTTAATTGTCTGGCAACAATTGGACAAGTCGGCAATACAGATCATGAAAATATTTCCATAGGGAAAGCCGGCAGGAATCGATGGCTCGGTAAGCGCAGTAAAGTTAGAGGAGTAGCCATGAATCCGATAGATCATCCTATGGGAGGAGGAGAGGGGAAATCTGCAGGGGGTCGACATCCATGCACTCCATGGGGTAAACCTACAAAGGGTTTCAAGACAAGAAGAAATAAATCCACTTCAAAATATATTGTCAAGAAAAGGAAATAGAATAGGAGAGGATAGTGCCGCGATCAGTAAAAAAAGGGCCTTACATAGAGCCTAATTTATTAAAAAAAATACAAAAAATGAATGAGACTATGGAAAAGAAAGTGATAAAAACATGGGCTCGAAGTTCAACTATAATACCTGAAATGGTCGGACATACCATAGTAGTTCATAATGGAAGGAAATTTATTCCCGTATATATTACCGAGAATATGGTTGGGCATAAATTGGGAGAATTTTCGCCTACACGTACATTTCGTGGCCATGGATCAAAAACGGAAAAATCAACCAGGATAAAACAAGCAATGAAAGTAAAAGCCGTAGCTAAATATTTACCCACATCATCGAGGAAAGCGAAGTTAGTGGTGGACCTTATCCGGGGGAAAGATCTGGAGGATGCCATCAACATTTTGAAATTCACACCACGGGCTGCTGCCTTTTCAGTACAAAAGGTGTTACGTTCTGCATTGGCTAATGCCAAACAAATGAATAAAATTAAGGATGTTGACAAACTGTATGTTTCCGAAATTTATTCAACAGAAGGTCCAACCCTTAAACGTTTTCAACCGCGGGCACGGGGTAGGGCTTTTCGGATAAGAAAAAGAACTAGTCATGTTTCAGTTGTCTTACAGGAAAGATCTTAGGAGGAATTTGTATTGGGACAGAAAGTAAACCCGGTCGGTTTTAGGTTAGCAGTCACCAAAGGGTGGGAATCGAAATGGTATGCTAAAAAGGACTACAAGAAAAATCTGCACGAAGATATACGAATACGTGCTTTTATTAAAAATAAGCTAAAAAATGCAGGGATTTCTAAAGTAGAGATTGAAAGAGCTTCAGATAAGGCTAAGATCAATATCTATACTGCGCGTCCTGGAATAATTATTGGGAAAAAAGGTTCGGAAGTAGACAAATTGAAGGTCGAAATACAGAAATTAACAGAAAAACAGATCTATATAAATATTCATGAAATTCGAAAGGCCGAAACTGATGCACAACTTATTTCAGAAAATGTGGCCATGCAGTTGGAACGGAGAGTAGCTTTTCGAAGAGCGATGAAAAAAAGAGTAGTGGCTGCGCTGCGATTTGGAGCTGAAGGGATTAGGATTTCTTGTTCGGGACGATTGGGTGGAGCTGAAATGGCAAGAAGAGAATGGTATCGAGAGGGTAGAGTGCCCTTGCATACCTTACGCGCGGATATTGAATATGGATTTACTGTAGCCAAAACTACCTATGGAATCATAGGAGTTAAGGTTTGGGTATTTAAGGGTGAAATTTTAGGAAAAGAAAAACCAATTACAGGGAAATTAGATACAGTAAGTTATAAGGTCTAATAAAATAAGGTCTTAAGTGGAGTAATTCATTATGTTAATGCCTAAAAAAGTGAAGCATCGAAAAGTACATCGAGGCCGGATGACAGGCAAAGCTAATCGAGGTTCGAAGTTACATTTTGGAGATTTCGGTTTAAAGGCCTTGGAGCCGGGTTGGATTACTAACCGTCAAATTGAAGCTGCACGTATTGCTATAACACGCCATGTGAAAAGAGGGGGAAAAATCTGGATCAATATTTTTCCTAGTAAACCTGTTAGCCAAAAGCCTGCAGAAACAAGAATGGGAAAGGGAAAAGGTGCCCCTGAGCACTGGGTTGCCGTTATAAAGCCCGGAAAAATTTTATATGAAATGGAAGGTGTATCTAAAGAAGTGGCTCAAGAGGCTTTTAGACTAGCCGCACATAAATTACCAATTAAATCTAAATTTGTTTCGAGATAGGTTAACTCACCATGAAAGCAAATGATTTTAGAGAATTTAGCAATGAAGAATTAGAACACAAAGAAGCAGATTTGCGTGAAGAGCTGTTTAGACTTAGATTTCAGCAAGCTTCCGGACAAATTGAAAATTTTATGAGAATTCGGCAAGTAAGAAAAGATATTGCTAGAGTGCTAACTATTTATCGAGAAAGAGTAGCTGAAGAAGCTACTCAGTGAAAAGCGGGAGATTTCCATGAATGGGAGAGGAAACAGAAAAAAAAGAGTAGGTACTGTAGTGAGCGACAAAATGGATAAAACAATAGTCGTTGAGGTTACACGAACAGTAATGGATCCTACATATAAAAAGGTAGTGAGAAAAAAGAAAAAATATAAAGCCCATGATGAAGAAAATAAATACAAGATGGGTGAGAAAGTTACAATTATGGAAACAAGACCTTTAAGTAAAGATAAACGTTGGCGAGTAATATCTTCATTGTCATAGGATAATAATCTGTTTTCATTATGGATAATTAGGGTACGAAATTATGATTCAAACACAAACAATGCTTGACGTAGCTGACAACACAGGCGCAAAGAAAGCTATGTGTATCAAAGTATTGGGGGGAACAAGAAAAAGATATGCTTCTTTGGGTGATATAATTATTGTTACCATAAAAGAAGCCGCACCCAATGCAGGTATTAAAAAAGGAACTGTTAATAGGGCTGTCATCGTGAGAACAACCAAAGAAGTTCGCCGTCTGGATGGTTCCTACATAAAATTTGATCGTAATGCCGCTGTTTTGATAAATATTCAAGGAGAGCCATTGGGTACCAGAATTTTTGGACCAGTGGCACGAGAGTTACGCAATAAAAAATTTACTAAAATTATTTCTTTAGCTCCAGAAGTACTATAAGGGAATTAAGAGAATGAAATTAAAAGCTGATAAAGGAAAAAGGCAAAATTTAAAGTTGAAAAAGAATGATATTGTCGCTGTGATTGCGGGAAAAGAAAAAGGAAAATCCGGAAAGATTAATCTGGTGCTGCAAGATAAAAATAGGGTGATTATTGAAAAGATTATGATGGTGAAAAGGCATACAAAATCAAGTCAGCAGCAGCAGCAGGGAGGTATCATGGAGAAAGAGGGAAGTATTCATATAAGCAATGTTATGCTTCAATGTGGAAAATGTAATAAACCTACCCGGGTTGGTTTTACTGTTCTAGAAGATGGCCAAAAGGCCAGAATTTGTAAAAAGTGTAAGGAAATAATAATATAAGGATCTTTAGGGAAAATAAAAAGAATGATTAAGGCAAGATTGAAAGATATATACACAAAAGAAATCGTCCCGGCATTATGTCAGGAAATGGGATATAGGAATGTGATGGCAGCCCCTAAAATCACTAAAGTAGTTGTAAATATGGGTGTAGGTGAAGCAATTCAAAATCCTAAAGTCTTGGATTTCGCTTGTAAGGATTTATCAAAAATTACTGGACAAAAGCCGGTAGTCACCCGAGCAAAAAATCAATTGCCGGCTTTAAATTGCGGCAGGGAATGGCAGTTGGATGCAGGGTAACCTTACGAGGTATCCGAATGTATGAATTTTTAGATCGTCTTCTAAATGCAACTCTACCGAGAATTAGAGACTTTAAAGGTATGTCGGATAAATCTTTTGATGGTAGAGGAAATTACAATTTTGGTCTACTAGAGCAAGTTATTTTTCCGGAAATAGATTATGATAAAATCGATAAAATCAGAGGGATGGATATAACCATTGTAACAACCGCCCAAACTGATAAAGAGGCACGGGTATTACTCATCAAATTTGGGATGCCTTTTGCTAAATAATTTACGGCATTAATAAATAAATGAGAAGATTAATGTATTCGTAATTTTAGAATTTGAGAGAGGTGTAAAGGATTTGGCCAGAAAAGCACTAATAATTAAAGCAAATAGAAATCCAAAATATGCTGTACGAAAATATAACCGATGCGGGCTCTGTGGTCGGCCTCGCGCATATATGAGAAAATTCGGGATGTGTCGAATTTGTTTTCGTCAGTTAGCTCTGCGGGGCGAGATTCCCGGCGTCATTAAAGCTAGTTGGTAAAATCGAAAGGATAAAGACTTATGCCAGTAACAGACCCTATCGCCGATATGTTAACAAGAATAAGAAATGCTTCTATGGCTAAATTCGAGCATGTTGACATTCCATCCTCGAAACTTAAACAAGAGCTTGCCAGAATATTAAAAGAAGAGGGGTATATTAAAGGTATTAAAATACTTAATGATGATATCCAAGGAAGTATCAGACTTTATCTAAAATATGATGTAGCCGATAAATCGGTTATCACTAATCTAAAAAGGATAAGCAAACCAGGCAGAAGGGTTTATGTGAAGAGAGATAAGATACCCAAAGTATTAGGTGGAATGGGATCAGCCATCATATCCACTTCAAAAGGAGTAATGACAGGGAAAAATACAAAAGAGGCTAAGTTAGGCGGAGAAGTATTGTGTTACATTTGGTGAGGAAATAAAAGATATGTCAAGAATAGGAAAATTACCGGTTTTTATACCAAAGGGTGTAAATATACAGATAATGGGTGCTAATATATCCGTAAAAGGGCCCAAGGGAGAACTTGGATTATCTATTCATCAGGAAATGGAGATGGAGAATAAGGATGGGCAGGTCTTAGTTAAACCTAGATCAATGGGGAAGCTGGGGAAATCTCTTCACGGGTTAACTCGTACTCTTATTGCCAATATGGTAGAGGGTGTAACCAATGGATACAAGAAAAATCTCCAGATTATCGGAATTGGGTATAAAGCTGCAGTAGAAAAAAATATCCTCACTCTTAATTTAGGCTTTTCACATCCTATCGAATATACTATCCCTGAGGGTATTGAAGTTTTAGTTGAAAAACAAACCAAAATTTCAATTACCGGGATTGATAAACAGAAAGTAGGGCAGGTTGCTGCAGAAATAAGAGGGTTTAAGTCGCCGGAACCATATAAGGGCAAAGGGATTCGCTATGAAGGGGAAAGGATAAAAAGAAAGGTTGGAAAATCCGGGGCTTAAGTTTTTTATTTTGAAGGAGAAAATTTGTGAAAGAAAACACAACGCATTATTCCAGAAAAATGCGGCACAAAAGAGTTCGGAAAAAAGTTAGTGGAAAAAGTGATCGGCCTCGTTTAGTTGTTTTTAAATCCTCAAAACATATTTACGCGCAGATAATAGATGATGAAAACAGGAGAACAATTACTTCAATATCAACTCTGTCCACCATATATCGAGAGAAACATCAGTATGGGGGAAATATTAGTGCCGCAAAAATAATAGGTGAATTAATAGCCGGCCAGGCTTTGGATAAGGGATTAAAAAAGATTGTTTTTGATCGTGGTGGTTATTTATATCACGGCAGAATAAAAGCTTTGGCTGATAGTGCTAGAGAACGTGGACTTGAATTTTAGGGAGGTAAACGCTTGTCAAAAATTAATACAGATGAACTTGAATTAGTTGACAAAGTGGTTCATATAAATCGTGTTGCCAAGGTGGTCAAAGGTGGGAGACGATTTGGTTTTAGTGCTTTAGTTGTAGTTGGAAATACCGATGGCTACGTAGGAATTGGTTTAGGGAAAGCAAATGAAGTACCAGAGGCAATTAGAAAAGGTGTGGAAAGGGCCAGGAAGGGATTAGTGAAAATAGCCATCAGAAACGGTACTATACCTTATGCAACTGTTGGGCATTATGGTGCCAGCAAAATAGTTCTTAAACCTGCAGGTGAAGGCACTGGCGTTATTGCAGGAGGAGCTGTTAGAGCCGTGGTTGAGGCAGTTGGTATCAAAAATATTCTTACTAAAATCATTGGATCGACTAATCCGCATAATGTAACCAAGGCGACCTTGGAGGGATTATTAGGGTTGAGAAGCCCTGAAGAAATAATGAGTAATCGTGGAATAGTTAAGGAAGAGACGGCTCATCATGGGAAATAGATTGAAAATTACTCTCATAAAAAGTGGGATAGGCAGGCCTCAAAAACATAAAGAAATTCTTAAAGGACTAGGGTTGACTAAGTTAAATAAGACGGTGTATAGACCCCATCATCCTACAATCATGGGTATGGTGAAAAAAGTCGAGTATTTAGTAGATTACCAGTTAATAGAGGAATAATATAAATGAATTTAAGTCAACTAAAGCCTAGCGAAGGATCGAAAAAGAAAAGAAAAAGAATAGGCAGAGGCCCGGGTTCCGGACATGGGAAAACTAGTTGCAAAGGGAATAAAGGTCAGAATTCCAGGTCTGGAGGAGGTGTCCGAAGAGGATTTGAGGGCGGACAGATGCCTTTGCAAAGAAGACTACCTAAAAGAGGCTTTCATAATAATTTTAAAACAGAGTTTACGGTAATAAATATTTCTTCATTGAACAAATTTGAAGAAGGATCAGTAATAACTCCTGCTGAGTTGATAAAATGCGGCCTCGTTACTAAGAGTATGGATGGAGGAGTAAAAATTTTAGGGAATGGAGATATAGACAGAAAATTAACTGTAAAGGCTAATAAATTTTCCAAGTCCGCAGCTGAAAAAATTCGATCTGCTGGGGGAGAGATAGAGGTGATATAAATTTGTTTGAAAGTTTTCAAAACATTTTTAAAATTCCAGAGTTAAAAAAGAGGATACTTTTTACTCTTGCACTTTTAGCTGTGTTTAGAATAGGCGCCCATATTCCAACTCCAGGCATTAATGGCGCTGCTTTAGCAGCATTTTTCGATCAAGCAAAAGGCACTTTGTTAGGCTTTTTTGATATGTTTTCCGGGGGCGCTCTTTCAAAGCTTACTGTTTTTGCTCTTGGCATCATGCCTTATATTGATGCGGCAATTATTCTTGAGCTATTGACAGTGGTTATTCCACACTTGGAGCGTTTATCAAAAGAAGGTGAAGAAGGAAGAAAAAAGATTACACAATATACCCGGTATGGGACTATCTTAATTGCCGTAATTCAATCACTTGGAATCAGTTTTGGACTAGAAGTAATGAGAAGTCCCGCAGGAGCGATTATAGTTCCCTTCCCAGGTTGGCCTTTCCGATTAATGACGGTTATAACTCTTACAGCCGGAACAATCTTTTTAATGTGGTTGGGAGAGCAAATCACGGAAAGAGGAATTGGAAACGGGATTTCATTATTGATCACTGCCGGAATAATTGTACGAGGACCTGCTGCTATCATAAATACAATAAGATTAATACGCACAGGAGAAATATCGATTATTCTCATGGTTATATTATTGGCATTCATGTTTTTCGTATGCGCTTTTATTGTTTTTGTTGAAACAGGAGAGAGAAAGATCCCCGTACAATATGCCAAACGGGTCGTTGGAAGAAAAATGTATGGGGGGCAAAGTACTTATTTGCCTTTGCGAGTTAACACAGCCGGAGTCATTCCTATTATATTTGCAGCTTCAATTATAATGTTTCCTGCAACCATTGCTCGTTTTATTGATCATCCCTGGATGGTTGTGGTAGCAAATGCTCTAGGGCCAGGAGCTATTTTGAATACAATACTCTATGTTGTTCTTATTGTTTTCTTCTGTTATTTCTATACCGCCATTATTTTTAATCCTGTGGATGTTGCTGATAATATGAAAAAATACGGGGGATTTATCCCCGGGATAAGACCTGGTAAAAATACAGCAGATTATTTAGATAAGGTTTTGACAAGAATAACCTTTGTGGGGGCACTTTACTTATCATTGGTATCTGTGCTACCCACTTATTTAATCAAATTTTTTAATGTTCCTTTTTATTTTGGAGGTATAGCCTTAATCATCATTGTTGAGGTTGCCCTTGATACTGTACGACAGATTGAATCACATCTTGTTATGAGAAATTATGAAGGATTTATTAAACGATCAAAACCAACTAAGCAAAGAATAGGATAAATTAATAATGAATTTAATATTTTTGGGTGCTCCAGGCGCAGGGAAAGGGACCCAAGCCAAAAGAGTGATGGAAAAATATAAAATTCCTCAAGTGTCTACCGGTGATATCCTGCGAGAAGCTGTTAAAAACAATACTCCTTTGGGGCAGAAAGCTCAAGAATTTATGAATAAAGGATTATTAGTCCCGGATGGAATCGTCATTGGAATTATTGAAGAAACATTAAAGGACACCTCTTTTTCAAAAGGATTTATCCTGGATGGCTTTCCAAGGACTATACCGCAAGCGGAAAGTCTCGACAAAGTACTGGCTAAATTATCAATAAATTTAGATTATGTTATCAATTTTCAGATAGTGGAAGAAGTATTGATTAAAAGGTTGTCTGGAAGAAGAGTATGCAGGGAATGTGGTCAGCTCTATAACATTTATTTTAATCCTCCAATAAAAGAAAATTATTGCAATCAGTGTGGTCAAGAATTATATCAGCGAAAAGATGATAATATAGAAACAATACGTGAGCGCTTGAAGGTGTACGATGTTCAGACTGCTCCGTTGATTGAATATTATGAAAATAAAAGGAAATTATTTACTATTGATGGGAATAATGAACAAGGGTATATTTTTTCTCAACTATGTAATTTTTTGGAAAATTAGTTTGTGATTATACTGAAATCTCCAGATGAGATTAAACGTATGCGGATCGCCGGAAGAATTGTTGCGGAAGTTTTAAATGAAATAAAAAAATATATCCAACACGGCATTCCAACAGTTGAATTGGATAAAATAGCTGAAGAAGAAATCAGGAAAAGGGGGGCCGAGCCAACATTTAAAGGCTATAAACGCTTTACAAACGATATACCATTTCCAGGGTGCATTTGCGTATCAATTAATGAAGAAGTTGTCCATGGTATACCATCAAATCGGAAGATATGTAATGGAGACATCATTAGTATTGATATTGGAGTAAAAGCAGAGGGATTTTGTTCGGATTCGGCGGTTACAATACCGTTGAATATTAATAATAAAAAAACAACAAGGTTACTTTCAATGACTGAGGAAGCATTGTATTTAGGAATTGAGAACGCTTCAGAAGGAAATAGGCTCCAAGATATTTCCTATACGATACAGGAACATGTTGAAAAAGAAAATTTTTCAGTAGTTAGAGATTTTGTTGGCCATGGAATAGGTCGTGCACCCCATGAAGATCCTCAGGTGCCCAATTATGGGAAGCCTAGATGTGGGAAACGCCTGGAAGAAGGAATGGTATTGGCTATAGAGCCGATGGTAAATATGGGAAGTTATGAGGTTGTTATCAAGGAAAATGGTTGGACTGCAGTCACTGCAGACAAGAGTTTATCAGCACACTTTGAACATACAGTGGCTATTACTAACAATGGCCCTGAAATTCTCAGTATAGTATGAGGAGAAAAAAGTAATGGCCAAAGAGGGGGCTATTGAAGTCGAAGGGGTTGTGACCGAACCCTTGCCAAATGCAATGTTTAGAGTAGAACTCGACAATGGGCATAAAGTTTTGGCCCACATTTCGGGTAAAATGAGAAAGAATTTTATTCGGATACTTCGAGGGGACAGAGTGCTGGTTGAACTATCATCATACGATTTAACCAAAGGTAGGATTATCTATCGATTTAAATAGGACTGAAAACTCATGAAAGTAAGAAGTTCCGTAAAAAAAATGTGTAAGAAATGTAAAATCATTCGCCGACGTGGAATTATTAGAGTACTATGTGAAGATCCTCGTCATAAACAGAGACAAGGGTAAAAAAACATAATTTTTTTTACATTGTTAGCTTGTACAGGAGGTAAAGATTGGCTCGTATTTCAGGTGTAGATTTACCTAAAAATAAAAGGGCTGAAATTGGTCTTACCTATATTTATGGAATAGGAAGGCCAAGAGCGGAAGTTATTTTAAAAAGGGCGCAAGTTTCTAAAGAAACTAAAATCATCGATCTTACAGAAGATGAAGTAAACAGGATCAGGGAAAATGTCGCTCAATTTAAAGTTGAAGGAGATCTCCGTAAAGAGATCTCTATGAACATAAAACGATTAATGGACATTGGTTCCTATCGAGGGCTAAGGCATCGTCGATCAATGCCGTCAAGAGGGCAGAGGACGCATACAAATGCAAGAACCAGGAAAGGTCCTCGAAGAGCCACTGTAGGAACAAAGAGAAATGTAAGTAAAAAATAAGATTAAAGGAAATAAATTTTTTTAGGGAGGAAGTACTATATGGCTCACGCCAGAAGAAAGGGGCCTAAAAAAGAAAAAAAGAATATTCCAGTCGGAGTGGCCCATATTCAATCAACCTTTAATAATACAATCGTAACTATCACAACTGTCGATGGAGACGTTCTATCGTGGGCAAGTGCCGGTGGTTTAGGATTTAAAGGCTCTCGAAAGAGTACCCCGTTTGCAGCTCAAATGGCTGCTGATGCTTGTGCAAAGAAGGCCATGGAACAAGGGATGAGGCAGCTGGAGGTTTGTGTAAAAGGACCGGGGGCGGGAAGAGAGGCAGCCATAAGAGCGCTGCAAGCTGTTGGCCTTGAAATTAGCTCAATCAAAGATGTTACTCCCATCCCTCATAATGGATGCCGGCCACCTAAAAGAAGAAGAGTATAGAAAGGAGTAATAAAACATTGGCTAGATATCGTGGATCGGTCTGTAGATTATGTCGTCGGGAAGGGTTAAAATTATTCTTAAAAGGACAAAGATGTTTTACTGAAAAGTGTGCCATAGAACGAAGAAATTATCCCCCGGGGCAGCATGGACAAGGGAGACAAAAATTCTCTAATTATGGTATACAATTGAGAGAAAAGCAGAAAGCAAAGAGAGTATACGGAGTATTAGAGAATCAATTCAGAAATTATTTTAAAAAAGCTGAGCGAAAAAAGGGGGTCATAGGGGAGAATTTGCTTTGCATGCTAGAGTCTAGATTCGATAATGTTCTATATACCCTTGGGTTCGCGTCTTCCCGAGCAAAGGCTCGACAATTAATTCTGCATGGACATTTTACTATTAATGGACGAAAAGTAAATATTCCCACCTATCAATTAAGGCAGGGAGATGCTATTGAGTTAAAAGAAAAAAGCAAGAAAATTGAATCAATTAAAGATGCAATGGACTCCGCAGTGCATCGAGGAATCCCTCAATGGTTAGAACTCGTTCCCGAAAAATTTGCCGGAACAGTCAAAAATCTCCCCACCAGGGAAGATATTACCGTACAAATACAAGAACAATTAATTGTAGAATTATATTCAAAATAAGAGCCACGGAGGGCTGATATTAATGCTCCAAATTAAGGGTTTACAAAAACCAAAAAGATTAGAATGTGATTTGGCCACATTGACGAATACTTACGGAGAGTTTTTTGCAGAGCCTTTTGAGCGAGGGTTCGGAGTTACCTTAGGTAATTCTCTACGTAGAGTCCTTTTGTCAAGTATAAGTGGCGCAGCAGTAACAGCAATAAAAATTGAGGGTGCTCTGCATGAATTTACTTCTCTTCCCGGTGTTATCGAAGATGTAACAGATATTATTCTTAACATTAAAGAATTACGGATTAAAAGTTATAGTGACCATCTAAAAGTAATAACCATTGATAAAACCGGTCCTGGGGAAGTAAAAGGAGCAGATGTCCTCCATGATGCAGATATTGAGATTTTGAATCAGGATTTACATATAGCTGAATTGGATAAAAATGGAAGATTAAGAATTGAAATGTATGCAAAACAAGGGATTGGATATGTGACAGCGGAAAAGAATAAAGAAGAGGACCAAGAAGTTGGGATCATTCCCATTGATGCTATTTTTTCCCCTGTAAGAAAAGTCAATTTTAATATTGTCAACACGCGATTAGGAAAATCCACTGAATATGAAAAATTGGTTTTTCAGATTTGGACTGATGGGAGTATTGCACCGGTTGATGCCATTGCTGAGGCAGCTAAAATTATGAAAGATCATTGCACTATTTTTATTAATTTTGAAGATAAAGAAGAAGTAGTAGTAGAGAAAAAGGAAGAAGAAAAGCAAGATATTGAGACACCTAAATTTAACGAAAACCTCTTAAAAAGTGTTGATGAACTAGAGCTCTCTGTTAGAGCATATAACTGTCTGAAAAATGCCAATATTAGAACGATCGGTGAATTAGTTCAGCGTACTGAAGCAGATATGTTAAAAACAAAAAATTTCGGCAGAAAATCATTAAGTTCAATCAAAGGAATATTATCAGAAATGGGCTTACATCTGGGGATGAAACTTGACAATTTTACCCTGGAAGAAGGCCCAAAAAGTGAACAACCAGAAGGCCCAAAAAGTGAACAACCAGAAGAAATAGCAGAATTAGAACCTAATTTTACTAAATAAATAGAGATGGGATTTACCTATGCGACATAAAGTAGATAAAAGAAAGTTGAACAGAGATTCAAGCGCTCGAAAAGCAATGCTCAAGAATCTCGTTACTTCATTATTTGATTGTAATCGAATTGTAACAACTGATGCCCGCGCGAAAGAAACACGCAGAATTGCTGAAAAGCTCATTACCATAGCGAAAAATAATACACTCCATGCAAGACGTATAGTTTTGAGGGTTATAACAAAAAAGGATACGGTGAAAAAACTTTTTACTGAGATTGCACCAAACTATAGTGAACGAAATGGGGGCTATACCCGGCTACTGAGGATTGGCCCTAGAAAGGGCGATAACGCTTTCATGGTAATGGTTGAGCTGAAGGGGATGAAAGAGAAAGAGGAGAAGACCCAAGAAGAGAAAAAAGATCAGGAAAGTAGTAAAAAATAGGAAATATCTTTAAAAAAAATAACAATAGTTGAGGATAATAAGTAAATAAAAACATAAAATTACCCTTATGATTTGCCTAAGGCAATTATATTATTATTATACCCGCCATAATGGTCAAAAAGTAACTGCTCTTGAAGATATAAATTTAATAATACCCAAAGGGAGTTACACTGTTTGTATCGGCCCTAATAATTCGGGAAAGAGCACATTAAGCCGGATTTTATCTGGAATAACTTGTCCAAGTTCAGGCATGATCTCTATTGAAAATAGAGAGATCTCCCAATGGGACCAACCTTCATTAAGAAAAAAAATTGGCCTCATTTTTTCAAAACCGGAAGATCAGATAATTTTTCCAACAGTAGAAGAAGACCTTTCCTTTGGATTAGAGAATTTTCATTCCCCCCCCAAAGAAATTGAAAAAAAAATATCAGAAATTCTTACTTCCATTAGTATGAAAGAATATGGTCATTTTCCCACCCATCAATTATCAGAGGGGCAGAAACAGAAAATTGCCATTGCTTCCATGGCAATTTTAGGATTGCCCTACATGATATTGGATGAACCAAACTGTTTTTTGGATACCAAGGCAAAAAAAGAAATCTTGAGGTTAATTAAAAGTATTCATAGGCAGGGCACTACAATTATTTATTTTGCTCAAGATTTTGAAGAGTTATTACCAGCTAATCAGATAATTTCTTTAAAGGATGGAAGGATTCAATGGCAGGGTACTTTAACGGAATTACTCTATTGCCCATACCAAATACGGGAATGGGGGATAGAACTCCCTCCTGTTATAGAATTGGCCGAGAGTATGAGAAAAAAAGGGTATAGCATTTCTCAATCTGTTTATACAAAAGAGCAATTAATCTCTGCTTTAAAAGAAATAAAAGAAATAAAAGATAAAAAATGAACATTGAAATATCTCATTGTTATTATAGATATTCATATTTTATTTCCGGAAGAGAATATGCTTTGAAAGATATTAATCTTTCTATTTCTTCGGGTCAAATTATTGGGTTAGTGGGTAGTAACGGGGCCGGTAAGTCCACTTTAATTTCCCTATTGGCCGGTCTCCTGAAGCCCATGAAAGGGATGGTGAAGGTGAATGGCGCTGATATTTATCATAATCGAGAGAAATTGACTGCTTTTCATCGTTCGTTGGCCCTGGTTACACAAAACCCTGAAGATCAATTTTTCTGTGATTCCGTTTATCAGGAATTATCTTATGATTTACGGCAGCAAGGATTAACAGAACAACAGATTCAAAGTAAAATTACTGATTGTCTAAAAGATCTTGCACTGGATAAAGAGGGGATATTATCAATGTCTCCTTTTAGTTTGACTGGGAGTGATAAGAGACTGATGGCCATTGCCTTATCTTTACTAAAGTGTCCTCAGGTATTAATTTTAGATGAACCCACTGCAAGACTTGATGATCAAGCAAAAGCCAGGTTATGGACATTTTTATCAAATTGGGGGCGAAATCATTCAGCTACGGTTATTATTGTATCACATGAAATTGAAAAAATAGCCTCTTTAGCGGAAACTCTGGTTTTATTACATGAGGGGAAGATTATTGCTCAAGGGGACCCTGCTGAGATACTTTTACAGAATCAACGTATATTAGAGACAGGATTTTACGCTCCACTTTTTACTCTTTGCCTTGATCTGATTAGGGAGGGGGTTGTTTTTGAGAAATGGCCTGTGTTTGAATTGATGGAAGTCCAAAAAGCAATAAACAAATGGTTAGAGGAGTAAGCTTACATTCAAAAAGGGGCTTCCTTTAAAAATCTTTTTTCCAAATTAAATCTATGCCTGAGCGCTCATCACTGCGGATTTCCGTTTCCAGGATGAGATTGCTGTAAAGGTAGTATTCAACCCTTAATTGTTCAGTACCATCAAAGCCAAATTCTTTTCCAATGGTCACAAAGATATCACTGGTAATGTATTTCCCTAATTCAAGGCTCTGTGTACCTTGGTCTGAGGCCCTGATCTGGATTGTGTCAACCGGTAATTTTTCGCCAAAAATTCCCAGAACTTCCGTAGCCACGACCCTTCCCAACAGAGCAAAAGCCTCTGCCTGTAATCCTGCTGATTCTCTTTGATTAAGGTCCTCAACCGCCCTTCCAAAAACAAGGTAGGAAATTATATCATTTTGCGATAGAGGCGGTTCACTTTGCAAAGCGATTACCGGAGCGTTTTTAGAACCGGTGATTAAAATAAAAATATTGATTTCCCCCACTTGATAAAGGGTTTTTATGTCCAATAACGGATTAATCTCTTTTGTCCCCTGAAAGAGCATAACAGCCTTTTGGATAGTAAATTTTTTCCCGTAAAACTCATAATAACCGCGGACACTTTGAATCTCTCCGGTGATTACTCGGGCCTCAGAGGGTATTTTTTCTAGAAAGAGTTTTCCTTTTAGCTCAAAATCGGCCTTTTCAGCTTTTATCCAAAGATTACGCGGGATGGTGAGGGTAAGGTCAAGTCCGATATTTTCTTTAAAAAAGGAGGGCTTTTTTTTCACCAGGGATTCTTCTGTTTCTGCCTCTATCACCTTGATCTCCGGGTAGTATTTTTGGGCAAAGAGAAATTCGGCTATACTTATCTTTCCCCTGGGGATGATAATATCCCCTGCGAGTAGTAAATTATCGGGCGGGCCTTTTGAGGTGATCTGTCCTGTAAAGGAAAAGGTGGTGTCCTCAGAATAAGCAATTTCCCATTGATCCATAGAGAGGTTGGCTTGTATATTTTGTAAGGATAAGTTCTTCATTTCTATTTTTGCCGACAACTTCCCTGCTCCTGATGATCCTAAAATATTCATTTCTTCAATGGTAAGATAGCGATTGTCCCCTTTGATACGCGCTTCTTTAATCGAGAAGCGCTGAAGAAGTGGTTTTATTTGAAAAAGAGTATCAATAAATTCCACGTGTCCTTCTATTTCGGGTTGTAAAAGGCTTCCTCTTATTTTAGCCTGTCCATTAATCAAGCCTTGAATATGAGAAATAAAAGGAAGGGAGGTCAGAAAAGCTAAATCAAGCTCCTGAAGCCTTATTTGAAGATCTAATCCAGGGGTTGATAATCGGCCATCAATGGGGAGAAACGATAAGTCTATGGGAATTTGTCCTTTCAGTTGAAGGGCTTCTTTTTCTTTTTGAACTAGGACAATTGAGGGGTTTAGCATTTTATCCTTGTAAGAAAAAGTGGCCAAAATTGAGTCAAAGGGAAAAAGTGCCGTATTCCCTGAGGTAACAGTTATCATTCCGTTGATATTCGGAGATGCTCTTGTTCCGAAGAGATACATTTCGCCTCCTAAAAGTCCTGACAGGGGGAAAGTTTTAGTAATTTTTGAATTTTTCAGTATACCTAAAGGTAATTCAGAGAGGCCCACTTTGGCCACAATGCTTCCCTCTCTATCCATTTCACCTATCAGGAAAAAATTACCTCCTTTTTCTGAGGTTAATAGGGATTCTATTTTTAAAGTATGGGAAGTTACCAGCAATTGGATAGGCTCTTTATTTTTCCAAATAATATTCTCTAAAGGGAAAATCAATTCAGAAATTTGTACTTCAATATGTTGCCATGTAGGAATGAAAAAGGACCCCTTGGCTTGAATTGTTTTGTCATCGGCAAATGTTGATTGGATTGACCAATGAGTTTTTAAATCTTTTTTCTGCGCAGATATATCAAGAGAAAAATCATCAACAGAATAGACCTTAAAGGTTACATTTTGACCATTCAATAGGCCTTTAAATGCGGGTTGGGCAAAATCCCCATAGATTTGCCCTTGTCCGGTAACTGTTCCTTTTAATAATGGATGAACCTGTAAGAGTGAAAAATCAATTTCTTTTAGGTCCCATCCTATCTTTATTTTCTTTTTTGATAATATGCCTTGTGCTGAAAGAGTAAGCCCTTCCATATCAGTCTTAAAATGAAATTGTACTCTATTTTTCTCAAGATTTCCCTCAAAGAGAAGATCATGAAGATAGAATTTATCAAAGGCGGAGGGGAATAATTGTAATGAATAGGCAGTGTAGAAATCTTTCTTAGGGGATTTTCTCAGTTTTCCATTTAATTCTATTTTTCCTGAAAATCGGGAAGAGGGGAGATCTTTTGAATAATTATGTAAATCAAGAGAATGGAAAAAAAGAGTAAATTGATAGGGGAAAGAGGGGCGAAGATCGAAAGTCCCATTGATTTCAACTGACACCATTGGGCTGAAAAGAGTTGTTTTTTCTAAACTGATTCTCTTATTTTTGAATCTGCCGGCCAAGATGAGGGATGAAAAAGCTTGACCATAGAAAGTGAAGGAAGATGTTTCCAAGTTAAAATCAAGAGAAAGCTCTGTAAGGTTTTTTCCTTTTCCTTCAATTTGAGCTTCAAGATCAATTGATGAAGGGATAATAGATTTTTGTTTTTTTGCTATTTTGGGGGAAAGTAGCCATTGTAAGGGGAGCCCCTTTATAGAAGTATTCAATGAAAAATGTGGAAAATTCAAGTTGGAAAGATCAAGGCGCCCTTCTGTTTTTATTTTACTCATTTTTTGTTCTCTCTCTAAGGAGAGGAAAAGGTCATAGGAGAAAATTGGAAATGTCCCCCCTATCTCAGCCCTTCCGGCAATATTTTTTATTTCATAAAGATAGGAGGGAAAAGATAATTTTTTAAAAAATAGCGCTCCTTCTTTTAAGGAGAAATTTTTTAATTGGCTGCGTAATTTAACAGAAGGGGGACCTTTGAGAAGTATATTTCCCTCTATTTGAAGATGAGATTTTTTGGTAAAAAGCTCAAAATTACTGATGGTCATGTCCTCATCAGAATAGGTCATTTTCCCCTTGGCGGTGATTGTCGGTTCGAAAAGATTTAGTGAAAACAGAAATTTTTGAATATCTGCCTGAAAAGTTCTTGATTCACCATCGAAAATAGAATCAAGGGAAATATCTCCCTCAATGATGGTGACAATCTTTTTTTGAGGTGTTTTTTTCGTGAAATCAATAAATTCAATAGTTCCCTCCTGGAGGAGGACCTTTTTTAAATAGATACTAAAAGAGTTAGCCCTCCCTTTTCTTGGGGTATCAGAAACAGGGAAGGTAAAAACCGGAAAAGGAGAAACAGTGAAAAGCCCCTCCTTTGTTTTGATGATGGTTGATTTAAAACCTGTGAGGCGAATAAAAGGAAAGGATATTTTTTTTCTTAATAAGGAGAGTAAAGATACTTTCATTTCCAGCTTTTTGAAGGCGAATTTTTCTTTTTGTTGGCCTTGTAAGGTTACCTCATTGAGGATGAGATGAGTAAAGGGAGGCCCTTCAAGTTGAAGTTTCCCTGTGGAGAGAGTAATGTTCCATTTTTGGGAGAGTTGTTCTGTCAGAAGGGTTATTACCTTTTTTTGGAAATAAGAGGTTTTAACGAGAAAAGACAGGAGAAATAATCCTATGGCCAAAGTCAAGCCAATAAAGCCTAACACAACTGAAATGCCTCGAATGATTCTCTTAAACCTCATGTTTTTTTTTATCCTTCACCATTCATTCTTTATCATCGAGCTTAACAGCTCATCAGCTTAACAGCTCATCAGCTTAAAGGCTCATCAGCTTAAAAAGCTTGTCCTATGTTTAAATGGATGCGGTATCGTTTCTTAATAAAATCATCCGGATTAAGAAGATATCCATAATCAAGACGCAAAGGACCTACAATAGTATCGTATCTAATGCCTGTACCTACTGAATATCGCCAATTATTTATACTGTAGCGCCCTGATTCAAGAGACACTTTGCCAAAATCCAAAAAAATAACATTCCATATCCTTCCTTTAATAGGTATTCTCAATTCGATATTCCCCTCAATAAGTGAATTTCCCCCTACCGGCTTTCCGGACTCATCCTTGGGACCTAATTCCTGGTAAGAATATCCTCTCACACTATAAGTGCCCCCGGAAAAAAAACGTTTAAAGAGCGGTATGGTCCTCTCATTTATGCCAAAGGGCTGAATTGTTCCTATGGTTAACCTGCTTGCTAAAAGGACCCCTTTCAATAAAGGGGAATAATTTTTATATTCAATTGATCCTTTAATGTAGGAGATTTCCGAGCCAATTGTTTTGAAGGAGGGTTCAAAAAACAGTGAAAATTTATTTCCAATGGTAGGATTGAGTTCAGAGTCTGAAGTATTGAAGAGTAATCCAATTTGAAGATAAGAGAGAAAATAGATTTTTTCCTGTTGAAAATCAAGTTTTTTTTCAGTTGCTTCAGAAATACTATATATTTTTGAAGAATCAAGTCGATGGGCCAGGTATGAAGAGAAAATTGGAGTAAATTTTTTTTCCAGGCGGGTTTCGTTGCTAATATTGAGTGTATTAAAAGAAACAAATTTATCTTTCTTTCTGGTAAGCTTCAATCTCAGAGCTGAAGTTGAGTCTGGAAAATACGGCTGTTTGAAGGAAAGATTTTGCTCTTCAATGAGGGATGAAAGTTTTAGAGCGAACCTTATTTCACGCGCTCGACCTAAAAAATTTCGATATATGCCTGAGAGACGAAAACGAAGATTATCTTCTGTTCCATAACCTAATCCTGTTTCTATTGTTCTTGGCTTTCTTTCCTGTAGGGTAATCCGAACATCTATCGGGCCTTCCCCTTTAGCTAAATTTATGGGATTTACCAAAACAGATCGGAAAAAGTTTAATTTAAAGATATTGCCTTGACTTTGAAAGACCTTAGCCAAAGAAAAAGGTTCATCTTTAGTAAAGGTTATTTCTCTGAAAATAATTTTTGAGTCAATGATTTTATTCCCCTCAAGATGGATCTCACCAAAACGAGTAAATTGGCCCGGATCTATGGTAAATAATATAGTAGCTCGATTATTTTTTTCATAAACAGTAACCTTCCCTGTTAATTTTGCCCTCGGGTAGCCATTATTAGCAAGATACTCTAATATTTTTGTTTTTGATTTCTCATAATCAACAATCCGAAAGATACTGCCGGGATACAGTTCTACCAATTCCTGAAATGTATCCTCCCACCTTTCCCCTTTTGGATCTTGAATTTCGTATCGAAGGCTTTGAATCTTTACCGGCTTTCCCTCTTTGATCTTTAAAAGAATTTTAGCCCCACCTCCCTCCAAGATTACCTCAGGAATAAGGCGAGTTTTGTAATAACCATTTTGGCGATATAACTGCTGAATCGCCTCAATAATGTTGTCAAGTTTCTTTTGTGAATATATAGGGGGGGATTGCCAGAATTTCCAAAAAACAGGGGTTTGAAACCCCGCCAATAGCTTTTGGATTTTTTTTATAGGGATTTTTTCAACTCCTATTACCCTAATTGACTGCACAGGTTTTTGTTCTAAGGGAGTTTGGGAAAAAGAGAAATGAATTTTTCCCACAAAGAGGAAAAGTATTCCGAACACTACAGTAATCTTTGGAAAACTGGTAATTATTTTTAGGGGGTTCATGAATGAATACTTCGGCAGGAAATTTTTTTCTTACCATTCCAACATTCTCTACCAAAACAGATTTTTTCTACTATTTTCTCTGTGAACTCTATGTTCTGCGGTGAAAAATTGTTAGCAGATCCAAACGTAGCTATGTCAAAGTGAGAATTGCTGAAGAAGATAGAGGATCATTTTTATTTAGTTTACCTATATAAAGGCGAAGTTTTAGACGAAAAGAAGGTAAAGTGGAAAAGGGAGGGTAGGTAAATAAGAATTTCAAAATGCAAAATGAAAAATGCAAAAGTTAAAAGTTTAGAAAAACAAAGCATTCCTTTTGTAAATTTAAAATTTGCAATTTACAATTTACATTATTGCTCAAAAACCAAGTGGTCTTGAGCAGATACAGGTTATTTTGAGATGATAAATGATATTTTTCACTGCTCCTCAATAAGAGGAGGGTTATTATCAAAGTTTTTTTTTATGTTTATTTTCTTTTTGATTCCCTTTTTAGCCCGGGCTGAGGTGGTAAACATTCCTTCCACTCAGGATACCTATATAGTGGAAAATGATCCCAATCAGAACTTCGGCGCTGATACTCTTGCTATTGTTCAAAGCTTACAGAATCAAAATTGTCGAGCTTTGTATCAATTTGATCTAAGCGGCATTCCCGGCGGCCGGCAGATCGATTACGCTATTTTGTCATTAACTGTGATTAATGGAAATGAGCGGGTTACTGCTCAACAAATCAGTTCACCATGGTCAGAATTATTAGTTACCTGGAATAATCAACCTTCCTTTAACGCATTGAATACCACTTCCGGTGTGAACACCTGGGAAGTTACCAGTGATGTACAACAATTTTATCAGTATCCGGGGCAAAATTACGGGTGGTTTCTTAAATTTGCCGGTGAGAGTAACATAAAAAGTCGGAAAAATGAATACTACACCAAAGAATCGGCTGTAGGGGACCCTGTTTTGCAAATTACCTATTCTCCCATTCCCTCCCAGCCTCCGAGCCTTCTATGGACTCAAGAGCCTGGTCTTGAAATAGATGGGCTGGAACCTGAGGCAGGAGGGCCTGATTCCAACTTTACCTATCGCATAATTTATCATGATCCGGATGATGATCCGCCGGCAGTTGGGTATCCCCTATTACATATCCTTTGCGCAGGAGCTGAAATAGAGGGAAGTCCCTTTGTTATGGCAGAGGTAGACGTGGATGATGATAGTTATAGTGACGGGAAGCTTTATGAATTCAGTACTACTCTTCCTTTATCAGAAGAGTATGCTTACTATTTTGAGGCAAAAGACCATTACGGTCTGGAAGCTACGGGTGAGCCAATTTTGCAAATATGCGCCCCCTTGGTCACTACCATGGATCTGTTTATCTATGTTGATCCCAATGGAGATGATGAAATGGGAGATGGGACAATGGCGAATCCTTTTCAAACAATTAGTAAGGGTGTAAGTTCGGCTTTAAGTGGACAGACAGTAAAAGTTAAATCAGGAAGCTATGAAAATAATCTTACTATGAAGCATGGTGTTAGTGTAGAGAGTGAAAACGGAGCTGATCAGACAATTATTCTTGGTAATGGGAATGCTGCGGTGGTGACTTTCCCCGAGGAAACCTCCAATTGTAGTTTAATCGGGTTTACAATTTCCGGTGGAAATAGTGATGGCGGGGTTTTTTTTAATAGCTCCGGGTATGGTTCGACTCTCTGTACTATTTCAAACTGTAAAATTTATAATAATTCCGGCCCGGGTGTCAGATTTCGAGGGCCTGTTGCTCCCTCTATTATAAATAATGAAATTAATCAAAATGGGTGTGCGGGGATTGGGAGCCTGGTTAGTGGTAGTTATGATAAATGGGCGGATACAATTGGTGAGCTTACTGTATCTCAAAGTGGATCAACACTTTTTATGACAATTGCCGGAAATGATATTCATAATAATTCCGGGGCAGGCATAGCTTTACGTAGCCAAGATGGAGGGGACAGTTATCGGATTGAAATCGGGGGCCTTTTCCCGGAGGAGGGAAACCGGATTTATGATAACTTCAAAGCCGGTGTTGCCCTGGGAAGTATAGGGAAGGTGAATTTACAAAATAACTATATTTCTAATAACAGTACTCCGGAGAACAAATATGTAGCAGGGATTTACCTGCAAGATGTCTCAAATGACCCTGATTTTCCCTCTTATATTCGGGATAATGAAGTGTGCGACCATAAAAAATCCGCCATCAGGATTGAAGGGGCTTCAGCATTAGTGATTGAGGGAAATGATCTCTATAATAACTGGGGAGGCATTGTTTTTCCAACCTCCGGGGATTCAGAGCGATGGAGCTCAAGACCGGTTACTATCAAAGGAAATTATATTCACAACAACACTCAAGGGAGTAACTCTAAAGCAGGGATTATTCTTGGATCAATTGATTCGGAAAGCGCTAGCCTTTTGGGGAAAATAACTATCACAGAGAATGAAATTTCTCAAAATTTAATGGCCGGGGTGGCTATTTTTGTCACCTGTGAGGTTGAAATAACGAAAAACAATATTCATGAAAGTTTAACTCGGGCGGGCATTCATGTTGGGGGAGGGACTCCATCTTTAGTAATTCGGCAAAATAAGGTCCATCACAATCCTGATGTAGCTCATGGAGGAGGGGTTGATGTGCGTTCTGCCTATGGATCAATAGAGAATAATCTCATTTATCGTAATGGTCGCGGGGGGATTCGATTTGGAAATGGGATAGCCTCAATTGTAAACAATACTGTGGCTTATAATGGATCAGATGAGAGGGGTGGTGGGATTATCTTTGATGATATGATAGAAGACCCGAATGGAAGGGCCTCCGGCACATCCGATGGATTAGTCATTATTCGCAATAATATCAGCGTTTTTAATGAGACAGCCGGTTTAAGGATGGGGGAAGAATCCCTTTGCCCCGAGAATATTGATGCAGGGGACACTATTGTGTATCGGGATTATAATTTAATCTATGGGAATAATGAGACTGCATCTGACTGTAAGTGGTCTAGTGGCCCTCCCTATGATCGATCTTGTATTCAAAAACAATATGGAAAATGCGGGTTAATAGATTTCACCTCAACCTTATATAATCCTCACGATATTATTGCAGATCCGGTTTTTATTAATGCTTTTTTGGATAATTACCACCTTCAGACAGGTTCCCCCGCCCTGGGGGCGGGATGCGACGGCACGGAAATGGGGGCCTATGGGGGAGAGTATCCTTTGCTCGATCAAGAGATTCCGGGATGGTAGAGAGCAAAAAAGTAGAAAAGATTCAGAAGATACAAAAGATACAAAAGATTCAATTCATCATAATCTTATTAGTGGTTCTACTGGCAACGAATCTCACCTATCTTTTTGCAGAAACGAGAGTTATTCGAGTAACGAATAATTACTATCCTGATCTTTACCCTCAAATGAGGGGAAATCTTTTGACCTGGCAAGCATTTATAGATCAGAATTCATTAGATTACCTTGACGGGGATTGGGATATATTTGTCTGCTGCTTAATAGATCTTGAAATCACCAGGCTAACCGATAATCAACAAAATGATCTTGCACCTCAAACAAATGGTACATATATTGTCTGGCAAGGAGAAAGAGGGAATAGTAATGAAATTTTTCTTTATCATTACAATAATAAAATGGTTACTCAACTCACTTCTGATAACAACCAGGATTTTATGCCTCAGATTCATAAGGATTGGATTGTCTGGACCTCACAGCCTGAAGAACAGGATACCCTGCAGCCGGGAGAAATTATTTTATATCAGATTTCCTGCCGGGAATTTACTCTTCTTTCTCAATCAATAGACCCGGGAAATAACCGGCATGACAGTTCTCCTCGAATTGGTTATTTTAAAAACAGTATGATAGAAAATGAACTAGTCCAGGGAGATATGATCATGTGGTCTTCCAGTGAAGGGGAGGATAGTCTTACCTATATACATAATCTTACCCTTGGAGTTACTTTACTTGCTCCTGACGGCTTCCTTTGGCTGGAAGATCGACAGAGAAATGAATTTTTATCCGTGGTGAGTAGAAAAAGTGGATATGGAATAGATAAAGAACTCTATATATACCATCCCAAGAAGAATCAGTATCGGCGGTTAACCAATAATATTTACCCTGATCGATATCCCTGTTTGGAAGAGAATAAAATTGCCTGGATGGCCGGGGATAGCGATAGTGGGGAAATTTTTCTGGCCTTTTATGATCCGGAGTCAACTCTGGATATTCCCTACGATTCCTCACCTTTAGTCATTAAGCCCTCAGATCCGGCAATTCCGCCAACTGAAGGTTTATTTAAGAAGGGAGAAGAAGGAACAGTTCAGCCAAATACTCGTTGCTTTATCAAACAATTATTTCATCTTATTACTATGCAATTCTCTACGAATTAAGTTGCGTAATAACCACTTGGCATCTTATTTCATTTCCTAAGCCTTAAAGGTTATATGATAATTTTCTTATAAAGATAGTCATATGTGCTTCTCTGTTGCCATAATTGTCTCAGTATTTTTTTTCAGGATATTTAGTCCCAAGAGTATACATGTATAAAATTTATAGTGTTGCTGGTTTTTTCGTATTAATGTTTTGACTTGGAATATATATATTTTTGGGATACCCGTAACAGGATTATTTTATAAATTAGGAGAGGCGTATGGGAGTTAAGTTGCCGTTTATTAAAGAATTTATTTTACTGGTAAATAAAGAAATATATTTAACGGACCTTCAAAAGGAAGCCAAATTTTAGGGCCAGCGGCCCTTTGGCATCGATATTGTAGTTATATTCCCTGTAATGAAATGTAATTTAAGAGAGGAAGGGGGGGGATTAGCAAGGAGAGTAGGTAAGAGTATGGGAGAGAATGGAAAAAAAATTGAAAATGATATAGAAGATCAGGAAAAGGATAGGAAAAAGAATGTTCAATTAGCCTGGCAATCTTGTCTTAATACAATACTGGAATTAGATGATCAGTTATCTGAAGAAATAGAACAATGGCAAAGTGAAGCAATTGAAAAATTTGATCTTTTAAAAAGAGATGTAGA
>JAUWIR010000610.1 GCA_030605265.1 Pseudomonadota bacterium
TATTTTTTTTAGTGGGCCAATTGCCGCAACGAAAAGAAAATCCAGCTTAAATTTTAAAAAAGAGCATAAAGATTTCTGACCGAGAGTTGCATACCTGGCCAAAAAATTCATCATATATCTGACCCTTATCCTTATGCACTGGCAAAGCCTGCATATTCCGGGCTTATCCGACCAATGATTCCGGTGTTATCAAAGCCCTCTGTGCAAAGATAAAAAATTTTATACGTAAACGAGGAGTATATATTCTGCATTTAGATGGAATAAGCGAAGGCGACAGCCCTTTGGGTTAGTTTCTGAAATTAGTTTGAACCATTTTTTTATAAGGTAGCGGAGAGTTATCGAAAATCCAGCCTGACCACTGATGGATCAATATACTCTAAATGTATACCGGGTGGTAAGTTAATATCTCCATCAGAAATATTGTAAGTTCGCCGCCCCCACTGAGCCAAAGATACATCCAATTCAATGTGGATCTTTTCAGGTTTTATTGAGGCTACAAGCTTGCGCAACCCCTTTATAAAAATTTTGGCATTCTTTGGGGGAGAAACCAACTCTTTATTAGTAGGAATATTTTTATATTCGATAGGAACAAGTAAACTATGGGAATAATTCTGTTGTCCTGCCAACATGAAATAAAAGAGAAACACAAAAATAAAGGTAATACATTTTTTTTGCCAATTAGCTATAAATAGTCGAGAAATAAAAACCTTAATCGAGGGTTTATCTTGCATTTGTCTTTCTGAAATCTTTGCCCTGATATTATTACTCAACTCCTCTTCATCCCAAATTTTATTAATTTTACCCTGTTGAATTACGGAGACTTCACCCCGTTCCTCAGAAACCACAATAATGAAAGCATCACTTTTTTCAGATAAACCTAAGGCGGCTCTGTGGCGGGAACCATATCTATTGGGTATATGGTCTTTTTCAGTCATAGGCAGATATCCGGCCACCATACTGATTCTATTGCCTTCAATCAAAATAACGCCATCGTGAACAGGAGAATTTTTTTGAAAAATACTCATCAAAATTGGCTCACTAATCTTCCCATCCAAGGAAATCCCATCGCGAATTAACCCCTTTAAATCATCTTTTTGCCGAATGACAATAATGGCCCCGATTCTTTCTCCAGACATTCGAAAGGCTGAGCGACTTATCTCTTCCACAATTAAAAAACTAGTAGATTTTTTTCCTCTAAAAAGACGCAACAGATTAATTCTCTCCAACACTTGCCGTATTTCAGGTTGAAAAACAATAATCACTAAAATAATTAAAGCCTGCCAAAAAATTTGGAACACCCAGGTTGATAAGAATAATCCCCAGGACTTTACCAGCAGATAGATAAAACCGATACCCGCCAGCCCAACTAAAATTCTAAAACCCCTTGTTTTAGAAAAAAAGCTGTATAACTGATAGACAAAAAAGGTAATCAATAAAATGTCAATAAGATCAAGCCACCTAAGATTCGTAACTAAATTAACCATACTGTTTTTTATACCATATTTATAAAATTTCTGAAAATATTAATTGCTATAAAAAGTAAAAATAAAAAAATATAATGCTATGTTGCCAGTGCGTGCTACTTTTATTAAATTAAGCTGATAAGCTGATAAGCTTTTAAGCCGGATAAATAAAATGAAACATACATGCCGAAAATCCGGCACCAATGATAATAAAAATAATAATATAACTTTCTTATCAGTAAATTTTCAAGTGAAAATTCCTGGTTTTAAACCCCCTAGATATCTAAAAGGATGAAAAGAAATTCCAGAAATTCCTTGTTTCTTTGGATCTATGATGTATAATATACGAAATATTTACTTAATTTATTGTCATGATGTATGTCTAAATCAACCCCAAAAAAAGGCCCCTGTATGCATAAAAAACATCTACGCTTTTTAATTATATTAATTCTCTTAAGCTTTATATTTTATCCTTTTATTAAGGGAGAAACTACAAAAATAGAGAATCAAATTATACATTCATTTTTACCTTATCCCCCTTGGTTAAACACAAACCATCAAATAGATATTCTTGATCCCCCTATGCCCTCTCATCATGGCCCACTATCCACAGAGATAGCCGAAACTCAGATTATTTGCCTTTTATGACTACCAATAAATTAGAACCTAAATGGCATGCTCTTAAGGATGAGTATTCCGCTGTTCTTACCTCTGCCGTCATAGGCCCTGAGGGAAATATCTATTTTACTACAGGAAAGGAAATAGAATATGGAAACCTGCACTGTTTTAATCGGCAAGGAGAAGAGCTTTGGCGAAGTTTCCTTCCGGATTTCGGGGCTTTTGCCAGTGCACCGATCATTGATGGAATGGGCGATATCTACCTGGGAGATCTTGATGAATTCTTTGCCTTTCATGCTGACGGGACTTTAAAGTGGGTCTGCTCGCCTATTGAAGGGCCCTTCGCCTCCAGTGCCTTTACTCCCGGAGGAAAGATTATTGCCATTAACAAAAATGGAATCATTTATGTAATAGACCCCCAAACCGGCCATTTACCGATCCAGCCTCTGGAGCTTCCCGGCGTGCCGCCTACTGTTGATACATCATTTGCCCCGCCGCCCGGTCTCTGGGATGGAATGATTATCAATAATGATGCCATAGCAGAGGGAGGCTTTAAGGCTATTATGGGATCACAGTTTAAAATTACCAATACTCCGGCAATTGATCCAATTACCGGTCGAATCTATATTACCGGTACTGTTCAATCCATTAGTTCAGCATCCCCGGAAGGGCGTTTCTATGGAATTGATTTGAGTGTAACCAAAATATAACAAGAGTTATTTATTTGAAAATATAGTATATTAAGGAAATTATTTGGAATGGGACTTTATAATTATTTTTCCCCCAAACAAATTTATAGTGCAGTTGAATTAA
>JAUWIR010000201.1 GCA_030605265.1 Pseudomonadota bacterium
ATACTGTAGTGAATCAACTCTATTGAATCCCCTCATACTGAACCACCTTTAATCTCACCAGGTTCTTAGGCTTAAAATGAAGGTCATCAAGAGCGAGATCCCTGATGACCGCCTATTGCAAAGATATAATATAAACTCACTACATAAAAAAACCCATAATATAATAATATTTATATTATACTACTATATGGCAATTAAAACAAATTAAAGACAGCAATGCTTCAATCCTCATTTCAATAGAGCCCCCACCTTAGAACTGAAAGTGAATATGTTTTCCCTGGTGGTGGAGGAAAAAAGAACAGCTAGTGAAAGGATTGGATAGTATTTTTGGCAAGAAGAAAAAATCAACTACACAAAAACTATACAATTTGGAGAGTGAAAAGTGAGAAAAACCAGTGGAGGACAGGGGATTCGAACCCCTGACTTCTGCCATGCGAAGGCAGCGCTCTCCCGCTGAGCTAGTCCCCCGATAAATTTTAATAATGGTTTAATTATAATAGAAAAATTTGGTCATAGTCAATCCATAGATGATAGTTTAATTGTTTATTAAAAGATGAATCTTTAAATGCAAAATAAACACTCATGTCCCTTTTTGAGGCAACACGAATCATAAAAATGTTATTTTCCATATGGTTATAAAATTATTTTCGAATCAAATAGATAAATTTTATCATACACTATCCATATTTCAGTATATATTGATCAATTTATTGCCTGTTTTAGAAATGCTCCCAAATAAATTATAACCTTCTTTTGGAAAAATTTTCATCTCGTGTCAAAAACAATAGATTAGTCAAAAACGGTCAAAAAAAAATTATATTACGAAATAAAATATTGTTTTATTTATTATATTTTGATAACTCATTCTTTTTCAAACTGTTAATATTTGTTTAACTTTTCATAATTTTTATTTGACAATAAAAATAAAACCGTGCTATAACTTACAAACTACATAAAAGTAGCCCCGGTAAATTTTATTTCAGTGATAAATAATCGTTGCTATCTATTCGATAACTTTTTGGAGAAACCAAAAGATATGGTTGCCTACCCTATTATCGACAGCATTTCGTTGACTATTTTTCTTTTATCAATAGGTGGTATTTTTGTTCATTTTTTAGGTAATATTGTTACCGGCCGATTCAAAAGAAGATTCCTGGAAGGAAATTTTAAGCCTGTTACTGAAGATGAATATATTGTATCTCCGATTCGGCTTATGCATTGGGTCCATATGGTGGCTATTGCAGGCTTAACCTTTACAGGGTTATGCATTCGATTTGAGTGGTTGAAACCACAATTAACCCAGATGAAAATTCATCACTATTGTCTTATGGGAGTTATCCTTATCAATCTTATTGCCAGAATTTTGTATGCTTTTAAGGGGAAAGAAAAGACCTATAAAGATTTTTCTTTTGGGAAAAAAGATATTTTAAACACCCCTGCTGTTTTGAAATATTATCTTTTCCTTGCAGATGATTATCCTCACATCACTAAATATGCTTCTTTACAAAAGCTGAGTTATAATCTTTTCTGGATAATGCTTATTATCCAAGGAATAACAGGTTTTTTCATTCTGTGGCCTAAAGTTCTTTTGGGTTGGTCAGTCCCTATCTTCGGATCTATTGAAATAGCCGATCAATGTTTTACAGGAATGCATGCAGCCATCATGTGGTTTTATGTAATTTTTACTAATATTCACGCATACATTGCTTCTATGGAAGGATGGCCATTATTGAAGCTCATATTTTTTAACACGGAACCAAAAGAGATTGTCGCTCATGAATAAAAAATTAGATTCTTTTAAACCGAGAAAGAAGCCATGAAACTGCCATCCTTTATTGGAGGAGTGCATCCTCCTCATTTCAAATCAGAGACCGAGAATAAAGCGATTGTTAACTGTCCTTTACCAGAAAAAATTATTCTCCCTCTAAGCCAGCACATTGGTGCCCCCTGCAAGCCTCTGGTAAAGGCGGGCCAACGAGTTAAGGCTGGTGAAAAAATCGCTGATTCTGAAGCTTTTATTTCAGCGCCTATTCATTCCAGTGTTTCCGGAGTAGTGCAATCCCTTGCCCCTCATCCACATTTTACAGGGGCCGATATCATGAGTATAACTATAATTCCCGACAAGGAACAGGAAGTTGCCTCCTTAAAGGGGATAGCAGTCCCGGAAAAAGAAGCGCCTGATAAATTGAGGGCTCTAGTGAGAGAAGCTGGAATTGTGGGCATGGGAGGGGCCGCTTTTCCGACATTTGTAAAACTCTCCCCCCCCGAAAGATAAATCAATTGATAGTCTCATTATTAATGCCTGTGAATGTGAGCCTTTTTTAACTTGTGATCATCGACTTCTTATGGAAAGACCTGAGGATTTATTAAAGGGTATTCAAATTATTTTAAAAATCCTTGAGGCCCTAAACGCCTATATCGGGATTGAAAACAATAAATTGGATGCTATTGAGATTGTTGAAAAGGCAATAACTTCTGCAAAATTAAGAAATGTTCATGTAGTAGCTCTAGAGACCAAATATCCACAGGGTTGTGAAAAACAGTTAATAAAAGCTATCCTTGACCGTGAAATGCCGCTTCGGAAACTCCCCAGTGAAGTAGGGACTGCAGTACAAAATCCCGGAACAGTGGTGGCCATATATGAGGCACTAAAATTTGGCAAACCACTTATCGAACGTGTCTTAACAGTTACCGGACCAGGGATTAAAAATCCTCAAAATATTAAAACAAAATTGGGAACTCCCATCAGCCATTTGCTTTCCTTCTGTGGAGGCTGGAGAGATGAATCACCTGGGAAAATCGTCATGGGTGGCCCCATGACAGGTTTTGCCGTCTCAAATACTGATGTATGTATTGTCAAGGGAAGTTCAGGAATTGTTGTTTTGCCTCCTCATATGGTCCCTGAGCCGGATCAGTACTCACCATGTATTAAATGCGGTAAATGTGCTGATGTTTGTCCAATGTTTTTTATACCAAGTATGATAGGATATTTCTCCGAAAAAGGCAGATACCGAGATGCGGAAGAATTTGGAGCGCTAAATTGTATGGAATGTGGATCTTGTGCTTTTATCTGTCCCTCACGAAGACCGATGATCAAATTTATTCGGCAGGCAAAAGGGCAAATAATGGCTCAAAAGAAAAAAGCAATGCCACGAGGGTAATTGAATGAGAGAAAAACAATTAACAATTAGTGTCCCCCCCCATATTAAGAACCCCGGTGATGTAACCACAGCAATGCGAGATGTTATTATAGCGCTTATGCCCGCCTTTCTTTTATCAGTATATTTCTTCGGCTTAAGCTCTGTTTTTGTCACAGGTGTGTGTATTTTGTCTTGTATGATGACTGAATTTTTTATACGAACTCTCTTTGGGAGGCCCTTTAGTCTTAAAGACCTAAGTGCCGTGGTAACCGGACTTCTTTTGGCCCTTTCATTGCCCCCTACCACTCCCTGGTGGCTTGCCGCCCTGGGAGGAATTGTGGCCATAGGTATTGCCAAAGAGCTTTTTGGAGGATTAGGAAAAAATATTTTTAATCCTGCTCTTTTTGCCAGGACCTTTCTTTTCGTCTTTACCCTCTGGTACCCTCTACTTGAAGAATATATCAAACCGTTGTGGTGGAAGAGCATTGGTTTCACTACTCTTCTAACAGCGAAATACTATCATGATGGAGTGATTCTGGTCGACTTTGCGGGAAAAAAAATTGATGGTATTACTGCTGCAACACCCATGGCCATCACCAAGATAGGATCTCCTGTATTTCATACTCTTGAAGGGTATACGAGTTTACTTTTGGGAAATATTGGTGGTGTATTGGGAGGATCTGCTTTAGCCCTTCTTGCTGGTGCGGCATACCTTATTTACAAGGGACATATTGATCTAAAAATCCCCGGAAGTATCCTAATTACCTCCGCTATCTTGGCTATAATCTTTGGACGCGACCCTATATTTCAAATTTTGGGTGGCGGACTTATTTTAGGGGCATTTTTCATGGCCACAGATTGGGTGACCAGTCCAATTACCCCAATGGGTAAAATTATCTATGGAGTTGGGATCGGTATATTTACCTTTTTCGTCAGAACTTACGGTACTCGAGTTGAGGGGATGTGTACAGCTATTCTGCACATGAATGTTATTGCTCTTTTCATAGATCGCTACACTCAGAGAAGATATTTCGGAGGAGGGACTAAATAATAAATCCTTCAAAAGGATATCATCAAACAATATAAGAAGTCATTGCTTCTTGAGGTCAATATGGTAAGGAGAGATGGTAATGAAAATTCAAAATCCGAGGATACTATTAGTAGAAGACAATTTAAGCCAAGCAAGATTGGTAAAAAGTGTTTTAGATAAAAGCTCTATGCAATACTTTTTAACCCATGTTACTTCAGGTGAAGAGTGCTTGGATTTAATAAAAAATGAAAATGAATTTGATATTGTCCTTCTCGATTATTCTTTACCTGAGATGAATGGTATCGAGGTGCTCCGTAATTTGAAAAAAATTCAACCCGGGCTTGCCGTAGTCATGTCAACCGGCCATGGAAGTGAAGACGTTGCAGTTCAGGCCATGAAAGATGGCGCTTATGACTATGTTATTAAAAAAGAGGGCTTTGTAGAGCGCATTCCTTATGTTATTAAAGAAAATTTGCAACGACGCGCTTTTGAGGAAGAAAATGCGAAATTAGAAAGCCGGCTTCGCGAGTCAGAGGAGCGAAACCGAAATTTGTTTAAAACTTCTCTTGATGGAATTATTATTCTTAACCCTGAGGGGAAAATTATTTCAACTAATTCAGCATCATCTAAAATATCAGGATATACCCATGAGGAATTGGCCAATCTTGATCTTAACAGCCTTTTTCAATCAACTGAAGGGCAGAAATCCTTTGGGGATATGATTAAAAGAAAAGATTCTGAACAAGGGCTTGAATTCGAATTAGCCACAAAGGATCAAGAAAAAAAGACTGTCTTAGCTTCCTTTTCTCATATAAAAAGCGATAAAGGTGTAGACTCTTCAGGGATAAGGTGTTTTATAGGGATCGGCGTAATTTTTAAGGATATTACTGAAAGAAAATTAGCCGAAAAAAGGATTGAAGAATTGCTTGAAGAGACCAAAGCTCAATCAGTGGAGTTGGAAAAAGCTAATAAGATGCTGGAAAATTATATTACAGGAAGACGGACCCAAATATAGCCAGGAAAGACTATCACTAAAACCTTACGCAGATTACTTAAATAAAAGCCTTTCAATCTTATCGAGGATTTGTTCAGCTGCTTTATCTTTACTCATCAGAGGAATCTGCTCTATTTCTCCTGAACTATCAATTAAGGTAATTATATTGGTATCGCTGGCAAATCCCGCACCCGGCTTGGTAACATCATTTGCGCAAATAAGATCTAAATTTTTTTCCTCTAATTTTATCTGAGCTTTTTCTATTACTTTTTCTGTTTCTGCTGCAAATCCCACTAAAATATGGTTTTTTTTCTTTTGACCAAGGGAAGTTAAGATATCCGGTGAATTGGTAAATTTTAGAGATGCGGAGGGTAAGGCGCGTTTGTTTATTTTTTGGGCGACAACCTGCAATGGCTGGAAATCGCATACTGCAGCAGCCATGATAACAATAGACGATTGATAAAAATGCTCTTCTACGGCTTTTAGCATTTCTTTAGCACTGATAACAGGGATGTGCTTAATGTCGGGACCAGGGGGAGAAAGATTCGTTGGCCCGCTAATAAGGGTAACCTTTGCTCCGCGACGATGCGATGCTTTGGCCAAAGCAAAGCCCATTTTCCCTGAGGATTTGTTGCTCAAGTAACGTATGGGATCAAGGTATTCTCGAGTTGGCCCTGCAGTAATCAGAATGTTTTGGTTAAATAAAGCGCCCTTTTTTACTATTCTTTGAATGACTCTGTCCACTATAATATCAATTGGCGCCAACCGACCTTGACCACATTCTCCACAGGCTACTTCACCTTCTGAAGGTTCCACAATTTCTATACCCTTTTCCTGTAAAAGGCGAATATTCCTTTTCACCATAGGATGAGAATACATGGCAGGATTCATGGCGGGGGCAATGATTACCGGTACTTTAATTGACAGGAAAAGAGTGCTTAAAAAATCATCTGCAATTCCTGAGGCAAATTTCCCTATAATATTGGCAGTTGCAGGAGCAACAAGCAGACAATCCGCCTTGTGGGACAAAGCAATATGCTTAGGAGTGAAATTTTTATCTGATTGAAATAAATCACTATGAACATTTTGCTTTGACAATGTTTGAAAAGAGAGAGGGGAAATAAACTCTTTTGCATTTCTAGTCATAATCACAGTGATAGAGGCCTTGAGCCGTGAAAATTCGCGTAGGAGTTCTATTGATTTATAGGCCGCTATGCTTCCTGTTACCCCTAGAATTATTTCTTTTGAATTTAGCATGTTTAATCAAACTCTGTAACAATTATCAACCTAATTAAGATTATTTAACCTCAATTTGTTTTCATTCTTCAGAAGAGGAGATTTCGGAAGAGGGGGATTCGGGTTCCTCTGAGGGTGATTCTGTTTGGAGTAATTCCTTTTCTTTTTGATTATCGCCTTCGCGAAAATGAAGTTTCCCCTGTAGAAATTCTTCTAAAGCTAGGGTTGTGGGTTTGATGTGCTTTGATGAATTAACCAAGGCAACTTCGGCAGGACTAAGCCCTTTCGCCTTAGCCTCTCGGGCAATTTGTTTACTTCTTTTGGCTACTGCAATTACTAACTCGAATTTATGGCATTGGTTGAATCCTTGCTTTTCAAAAGATTCTTTCATGTCTAAAGCCTCCCTAACATAAGAATAAGTTTTTTATGATATTTTTAAATTTTCTCTTATTAGGCCTTTCATTCTGAAGGGCCTGTTGTGTTCAGCTGAAATTATAGTATATATTTTTTCAACTGTTTCTTCAATCTGGGAATTAATGACAACATAATCGTATTCCCAACACCGTTGGATTTCATTTTTTGCTGTAATCAAACGTTGTTGGACTTGCTGCTCGGTTTCAGTCTCTCTGTTTCTTAATCTTTGCTCCAGGATTGTCCACGAAGGGGGAAGAAGAAAAATAAAAATCGCTTCCTTAAGTATAGATTGTAATTTTCGGGCACCTTGAACATCGATATCTAAAAGAATATCCCTTTTCTCTTTCAAGGAGGAAAGTATAAGTTCTTTTGGTGTCCCATAAAAATTTTGGTGAACCTCAGCCCATTCAAAGAAAAATTCCTCTTGAATTTTTGCACGAAAAGAATTTTGAGTGATAAAATGGTAATCAAGTCCTTCAATCTCACCAGCTCTGGGTCGACGCGTTGTATAGGAAACAGAATATGCAAAATTTTTGTCCTTTAAGCCTATATTTTTACGTATGGTAGTTTTCCCCACACCTGAAGGGGCGGAGATAACTACAATAAGTGAGTCTTCATGGATAGTGTTAAGTTTCATCGTATTATTCATTTAAAAGTATGCTATTCAATGTTTTGTGTTTGTTCTCGGATTTTCTCTAACTCGCTTTTGATCTCAACAACCATTTGACAGATATCTGCATTAATTGTTTTATATCCCATGGTATTAACTTCTCTA
>JAUWIR010000167.1 GCA_030605265.1 Pseudomonadota bacterium
GCAGGGGGACACCCCCCTGCACCCCCCGAATTATCAAATAACTCAAATTATCAAATAATCTATTGTCCACCTCGCACCGGCCATACACAGTAATTGTTGGTCTTATTGCCGTAGTGCACGTTGCCGTTGTAGAGGCTCACGTGCCAGGCGAAGGAGGGATTATTGGATTTGGTAGTAGAAGACCAGTAGTAGTTCGCCTGCACGCCGGAAAAAGGATGACCGCTAGGCAACGCCGGATCATATTGACTAAAATCAATCAGGCTTTGCAGTTCCTTAACATTGGGCAGACGCCAGTCGCCCTCTGCGGAGCCGTCAGAAAGTCCGCAATCGTCATCTTTCAGGGCAGCGGCATAATCCACTGCACCATCCCAATCTTTGGTGCCGCCACAATTAGCATTCTTTAACCAGACCAAACCGGTCAGGTTGTCAGTTACTGTGCCATCACCATTATCGGTAAATCGCGGATCGGGCCAGGCCACACCCTTTCCTAGGGCACCATCGTCGTGAGGGCGATACTGAGTGGTCTGCCCGGTCTTTTCAACCTTAGTTGGTAAGGCCAGATCATAAATTTGGTCCAAAGTGTGTCCGGTAGAGGCCGGCCCTGCACTTGGTTCAGTAAAACCTCCGGCACGTTTATCACTAGTGGTGTTATTATTAAGCCGATTATATATGTCCACCAGGGTATGCATGGCGCTTCCAGAATCGGTGGGATCGGCTGGTGAATCAAGATTCCCGGCCAATAAGGACACAGGAACAAAGGTAATCATAAAACAGAAAAAAAACAGGGCGCTTAAATAACAAAAATTCTTATACTGCATTACTACTTCCTCCTTATTTTAAAGAAAAGTGATGGAAAAGTGAAAAGTGTTAACCTTTCTTCCGGTTTATTTTACCGCTTAATCAATGTTGTCTAAATTTCTTTCTCTTTGGTTTGCTTTTATTTAGGTTTTTTAATCAAGAGGGAATAAATGGTAAATAAAAATAAATTTTTAATCTTTCGTTCTTCACTAACCTCCAACAAAAGTAAAAAAAATCATATGATAATATTTATTATAATCAAAAATCATTATCAAGTAATATTTTTTATTTTTTTAAAACATGGCTATTTTTTCCATCTTACTCTTTAATCAATAATATCCAGAGGGTAAAAAATTCTTGAAAAGAGCAAAAGACTGGGCGCGATCGACAGTGGAAGTGGTTTGTCAGTATACGGGCGAAGATGAAATTCTTAAGCTCGCAGCCAAAGTGCTTGAGACGTCGGTAGAGGAATTGATAAGGGCTTCTGGGATAAGGAGGTATATCACTATGGATCTTTTGTATCGGCATGGTGGTATAGAGAACCGAGAAATAGGGGAGGTGTTTGGAGTCGACTACTCGACAGTTAGTCAGGTCACCCATTAAAGGGATTGTCAAGAAAAAAAACACTTCTGCCTTAAAATTTTTGTAAAATTTTTTTTTGTTGACAATATACCTCCAGCACAGCGCGTAGCCATGTAATATTACGAAAAGGGGATCGTGGTTGTGTAATCCAAGAATTACTGATTCTCAGTGAAAATTCCTAAAAGACCTAAATTCCCCTGTTGAGCTGAGCGAACTGGCGTCATAAATAAATCGACGGAAACACTTTCGCCGTCTTTAGTCATATAAACGACTTGCCCCTTCCAAACAGATTCATCAGCTTTTTTAAATATCGTATCAATTACTTTTATGGAAACACTCGAATGAAAAAGGACATCAACTGAACGTCCGATTAGCTCCTGTAAAGTATAATGGAATCGATGACAAAAGGACTCGTTGGTAAAAAGAATCCTCCCTCTTGGATCAGTAAATATGACAAATTCCAAGACTTTATTCATGGCCTGGTAGAAAAATATTCCTTCTTTCTTTTGGTTATCCAATTTTTTCCCCAAACTTTCAATCTTCTCTCTCAACAAATTTTCTGATTGTTTAAAGTGTAAAACATCTCTAATCACTGCCTGGATGACTCTTTGGTCTTCAAAAAATACTATATTCGCCTGAATGTCTACTGGAAGTGCCCCTCCATCTTTTTGACGGAAAAAAGATTCCAATCGAGAAGAGCCCTTTTCTAATACCTTTTTAATAAAGCCCTTGCATTTTCTTTCTTCCTGAGGAAGATATAATTTCCAAAAATGATAATCAATGAGTTCTTGATAGGAATAACCCGTATATTGGACCACTCTATAATTTACGGCCAATATCTTTCCATCTAAAGTAGTGATTATAATCAAATCAGTAGATTGATCAAAAAGAAGGCGAAATTTTTCCTCTAAAATTTTTGTTTCCTTTTCAATAGCATTACGAACTATCAGCAAAGAGATATCATTGGCTAAAGCAACCAGGAGCCTTTGCTCTTGATCTGTATACCCTTTTATTCTATTGGCCACACATATTACCCCTATAAGTTCTTGCCCGGCAATAATGGGGACCCCTAAAAAAGAATAAAAAGAAAAATTGCCAAAAGACAATATTGTCCGATTTATTTTTCGAACTGAAGTGTTAATAATACGTGGTTGCTTTTGCCGCACTATTTCGCCCAAAACCCCAACCGGCTTAAATACCCGATTAGCTTCCTTTTGGCTGTTTATTCCCAACATATCAAAAGGCACAAAATCCCCTTCCCGGTTCTGTAATAAAAATAAACCACATAAACTATCAGTTAGTTCTAAAGACTCATAAAGAGAATATTCCGCCAATTTTTTGAGGTCCCTTTGTAATAATAATTCTGTAGATATTTGTTTTAATAAAACTAATTTCTCATTTTGTTGAACAAAATGAATCTCTTTTTCTCTCTGTTCAGTAATGTCCTCCATTATCATAGTAAATACTTTTTTATCACTTATGTCTCCAACAGACAACGACAAAAAAATTGTAAATTCCTCTCCATTTTTGCGCATTCCGAATATTTCAAGAGGATCTTCAATCATAGTAAGGTGACCTTTTTTAAAGGAATTCTCTTTTAAGTAATTCTCAATAGTGTCAATATATTTTTGGCGAAATGGTGGAGGGATCAAGAGGCTTGCTTTTTGTGATACTATTTCCTCCTTTTGCCAGCCAAACATTCTCTCGGCCCCTTCATTAAAAAAAAGGACCCTCCCTTCCCCATCTATGGCTAAGATAGCATATACTATAGATTTGGTTACATTTTGAAACATATCTCTCTGTTGAATTAAGGAGCGGACCTTTTCTTTTATGCTTTCATTCATGTGATATATTACGAAAAGAAGTTTATCTATTTCATCTCCCTTACAATCAATAGGTTTTTCTTCTCCATTTTCTTTCCACAATTGAGAGGTTACCTCTTCCAATCTATTAAAAATGAAAACCCTGGTAAAAGATATCCAAACCATAAAAAGAAATAGAAAAAGGCTTAGGTAAAGAAAAGATAATTTTTGCCATTTCTTCCACAAAGGAAGGGTAATTTCTTGCATTGGGAGGGCAAAGGAAATGGCCCCTAACATTTCCTTTTGAGAGGAACTGATTACTGTAAAATCGGTTGATGAGTAATGTTTTTGTAATGAAATAGTATGGCACTGAAAACAGGAAGTTTCGCCATATATAGGGCACATATAGCGAAGGACTTTTTGATTGTTAATTTTATCCACTTCCATATATTCAAAGGCATCCCCTTTTTCTTTCAGAAAATGTAATCCTTTCATTTCAAAAGGATCCGCTTTAACAGCCTTTTTTGGGGGTGAAGATAAAATGAACCGTATATCTATCTGAGGATATTGTTGGGAAATTTCTTTTAATAATGTATAATTATGCGGATTATTCCGATTATTCCCCTTTATTCCGGCGCCTATATTTTTCCAATTTTGTCCCAAGCTGAGGGCAAAAATCTTTATTTTTTTAATTTCCGCTCTTTTTTGGGACTGATATTCAAAATAGAAATACATGGTATTAATCAGGAGAATTGCCGGCAAGATAACCATCAATAGTATTAAACTGAATTTTTTCTTTAAACTTAAATTTCTAACACACAAAGGCATAATTTTGCAATCTTTTAACTGTTTTTTATGTCAAAATGTCAATATTTATTCGGATATTTTCCACAATAATCGCTTGCTACTGATGTACTGAAAACTATTTCCCCTTCATCATTTTCTTTCCATTTTCTTTTCCTCCTTTTCTTTTCTTAGATTTCCCCTAACTCGGTCGATAATTATATAAGAGCATAGCTGTAAATATAAATCTAATTTAGTTATCAAGAATATTTCAAAAATATCTATGAAAGAACGATTAGGCGAACTCCTTCTAAAGGCCAAATTAATATCTGAAGAGCAACTTCAGCTGGGATTGGAGGAGCAAAAAAAATTTGGGGGCCGATTAGGCTTTAATTTAATTAAACTTGGATTTATCAAGGAAGAGGATGTTTTATGGTTTCTGAGTAAACAATATGGGGTCCCCACCATAAACCTCAATAATTTTGAAGTGGATGAAGAGACTATAAAACTCATACCCGTAGACCTTGCCAAAAAATATAATTGTATCCCCATCAGTCTTATGGTCGGAACACTAACGGTAGCCATGGTAGATCCCTCAAATGTCTTTGCTATAGATGATATTAAATTTCTTACCGGCTTTTCTGTTGAAACCGTGGTCACTTCAGAATCCTCATTTAAAAAAGCCTTTGAAAAATATTTCCGGAAAAAGAAAGCCGATAGTTTAGAAATTAATGCCAAGGATTATGACCTTGGTGACCAAGATATGATGGATGATAGTGACCTTAATGAAGAATTTGACGATGCTATAGTTGATGTAGAAAATTTTGACAATATTGTCAAAGGAGCTATTGACGATGTTGAGGTTGTGGAGGAGCAGGAAGAAGAGAGCGGTTTTGATGTTGAAGCCCCTATTGTTAAATTGGTAAATGGTATACTTATTAAAGCAATTAAAATGGAGGTTAGTGATATCCATATTGAACCCTATGAAAAAGCTTTCCGGGTTCGGTATCGTTTGGACGGGGTCTTACGTAAAGCCATGGGATTGCCCTTAAAAATTAAAAACGCGGTTGTCTCAAGGATTAAAATTATGTCAAAACTCGACATAGCCGAAAAACGATTACCTCAGGACGGACGGATAAAATTAAAATTAGGCAAAAAAAAGGACATGGACTTTCGGGTTTCAGTACTACCTACCATTTTTGGAGAAAAGGTTGTCTTACGTCTTTTGGACAAAGCCAATCTTCAATTGGATATGACCAAACTGGGATTTGAAACAAAATCCTTAGAGTTGTTCCAGGAAGCTATTCAAAAACCTTTTGGGATGGTCCTGGTCACCGGTCCAACAGGGAGCGGTAAAACCACGACCCTATACTCGGCTCTCAGCCAACTTAATAAAGAACATACAAATATTATGACCGCAGAGGACCCGGTAGAGTTCAACCTTCACGGCATCAATCAAATCCAAGTGAAAGAGCAGATCGGCCTTACTTTTGCCGCAGCATTGCGATCTTTTTTACGACAAGATCCTGATATAGTTATGGTAGGGGAAATTCGTGACAGGGAAACAGCTGAAATCGGTATTAAGGCCGCCTTAACAGGGCATCTTGTCCTGAGCACTCTTCATACAAATGATGCTCCAGGCACGATCGGCCGATTATTGAATATGGGGATGGAACCTTTTCTTGTTTCCTCAGCTGTAATATTAATTGTTGCCCAAAGGTTAACCAGAAAAATTTGCTCGGAATGTAAAGAAGAAATTACACCCCCAATAAAGGCTTTGCTGCATCTAGGGTTTTTAGAAGAAGAAATGGATTCTTTAAAGATCTATAAAGGGAAGGGGTGTAATAATTGCGGGAATACCGGTTATAAGGGCCGTCTAGCTCTATATGAAGTTATGAAGATAACTGAAAACATTAAAGAACTTATTTTAAATGAAGCTCCGATTAATGAAATCAAAAAAATAGCCCGACAAGGGGGTATGCAGACCCTTCGAGACAGTGGAATGCAAAAAATCCGAGAAGGGACAACAACAATCGATGAAGTATTGAGAGTTACCGTAGCTAATTAGCTTAATGAGATTATGAATATTTCTAATTATGCAAAAAAGGGAATAAGTTTACACCTACTTTTGGAAGCTATGTTTTCCCAAAAAGCCTCCGACCTGCATCTAAGTTCGGGCATTCCTCCACAAGTGCGCATAAACGGCGAAATTCTTCAAATGGATTATCCCCTCCTCTATCCGGAAGATACCAAATATCTTGCTTATAATATATTAACTGATGAGCAAAAAATGAAGCTGGAGAAAAACCTTGAGCTTGATTTTTCCTTCGGCATCAGTGGGTTAAGCAGATTCCGAACCAATATCTTCTTTCAAAGAGGAACTTTAGCTGCTGCTATTCGAAATATTCCTTTCCACATACCTCAACCTGAGGAGCTGGGGCTCCCACCATTAGTAACCGGTTTATGTAATAAAAACAGAGGGCTTGTCTTGGTTACCGGACCTGCCGGGACTGGAAAATCAACTACTCTGGCTTCCATGATCGGATGGATTAATGCTAATTTTCGAAAGCACATTATTACTATTGAAGATCCTATAGAATATATTCATAATCACAAAAAAAGCATTATTAACCAACGAGAATTATATTCAGATACCCGTTCTTTTCTAGAAGCTTTAAGATCTGTCTTAAGAGAAGACCCGGATGTGGTCATGATTGGGGAAATGAGAGACCAAAAAACTGTTGAAGCAGCCCTCACCATAGCTGAAACCGGACACCTGACCTTGGCAACTCTTCATACTGATTCTTGTGTTCAATCCATCAACCGAATAATTGATATATTCCCTCCTTATCATCAAAATCAAATTAGAACGCAATTGTCCTTTCTCCTTGAAGGGATTTTATGTCAACAGCTCATCCAACTAAAATCAGGCAAGGGCCGTACTTTAGCTATGGAAATTCTTTTACCTAATTATGCTATTAGAAATTTAATTCGTGAAAATCAAATACAGCAAATTTACAGCGTGATGGAGACAGGTACTCTTAAACACGGAATGCAGACTATGAATCAGTCTCTTTTTTCATTATATCAGTCAAATCTCATTAGTAGAGAAAAAGCTTTATCGAAATCTTCAACTCCCGATGAATTGACTCAGATGATGAAAAACTACAGTCTATAACAGAAGAGGAAAGATAATGCTCATATTCAAATATAAAGGCAAAAATATGCAGGGGAAACCTGTCAGCGGGGAAATCGAAGCTGAAAATCAAAGACAAGCCGCCATGGAACTTAGAAAGCAAGCCATAATCGCTACTGAGTTGAAGAAAAAACCCAAATCCTTAGACATTAAAATTCCCGGTTTTGGGGGAGACAAAGTAACTACACGAGATATTGTTATCTTCACTCGACAACTCTCAACCATGATTGATGCCGGCCTGCCCTTAGTTCAGTGCCTGGAAATATTATGCGCACAAACTGATAATAAAAAGTTAGCCCGGTCGGTAACAGAAGTGAAACAATCTGTGGAAAGCGGGACTTCTTTTGCTGAGGCACTTCGCAAACATCCCAAAATATTTGATGATTTATATTACAATATGGTAGAGGCAGGGGAATTAGGAGGAATTCTGGATACTATTCTCACCAGATTGGCTATTTATATTGAGCGAGCTATGGTTCTGAAAAAAAAGGTCAAATCTGCCTTGGTATACCCGATCACCATATTAAGTGTAGCCGTTGTGATTGTTGCCGGTTTGCTTATTTTCGTCATCCCTCAATTTGCCAGCCTCTTTACCAGTTTCGGGGGCATTCTTCCCGCGCCCACTCGCATTGTTATGGCTGCCAGTGACTTTATGGCAGGCTGGGGAGGAGGAATGACCTTCCTATCCATAATAGCCTTTATAGTAATCCTGAAAAAAATGAATCAAACTGATAAGGGAAAAATGGCCATTGACAAATTCATGCTGAAAACACCAATTTTTGGTCTCCTGATTCGAAAAGTGGCTGTAGCCAAATTTTCACGGACGCTTGGGACCCTTATCAGTAGCGGAGTACCTCTTTTAGATGCTCTTGATATTACCTCAAAAACTTCCGGCAATAAGGTGGTGGAATCAGCTATCAATATTACTAAACTAAGCATAAGTGAAGGTAAAACTATGGCTGAACCATTACATCAGACCAAAGTTTTCCCTCCAATGGTTGTTCACATGATAACCGTTGGGGAGACAACGGGTGCCTTGGATACCATGCTGACAAAAATTGCTGATTTTTATGACGAAGAAGTAGATGTTGCGGTTGAGGCATTATGTTCTATGCTTGAACCA
>JAUWIR010000272.1 GCA_030605265.1 Pseudomonadota bacterium
CCGCGTTTGGCCGCCTCCAGGAAAGGCATGCCCTTTTGGTGATATTCATAAACATTCTCTCCCACCACAATAGCGTCATCTACCACCATGCCAAGAGCAATAATAAAGGCAAACAAGGAGATCATATTAATTGATACATTAAGCAAGGGCATAAAGAGAATAGCGCCAAGAAAAGAGGTTGGTATACCCATAACCACCCAAAAGGCCAAGCGGGCTTCCAGGAAAAAGGACAGGAGGATAAAGACCAGGATAAGGCCGGTAAAGGCATGACGCAATAGTAGGTCAAGGCGTTGATGAAAAATCTCGGACCTGTCATTCCAGGTGTCCACATGGATGCTTGCAGGTAAGGTCTGTCTTAATTCCTCAACATGTTTTTTGACTGTATCAGAGACCTGAATAGGGGTCTGGTCGCCTACCCGATACACATCAATCATAGCAGCGGGTTTGTCGTTATAGGTGGCATAATGATCAATGTCCTGAAAACTATCATTAATAACGGCCATATCCTCAAGTAAAAGTTTCGTCCCATTATTAAGGCTGATTAAGGGTATCCGGGCCAATTCCCGGCCATAGTCTTTGCGCTCTTTCATACGCATGAGAATTTCGCCGCTTTTTGTTTTGATACTTCCGCCGGGCATCTCAATGGAGGATTTGCGTATTTTGTCTGCTATGTCGTTCAGGGTAAGGTTGTATCTACGAAGGGTCTCTTGGGAAACTTCAATACTGATTTCATAAGGGCGAACTGCAGACAATTCCACCTGGGTTATTCCGGGGTCTTGCAAGAGCCGGTCGCGAATCCGCTCAACATATTCTCGCAGCACTCTCTCCCCCAGATCACTGCAAACAATGAGGGAAATTACTTTCCTACGATGACTCAGTTGCATTACCCGAGGCTCTTCGGCTTCTTCAGGAAAGGTAATGATGCGGTCTACAGCGCTTTGCACATCCTGAGTAAGTTTTTCCAGGTCCCCGCCCCCCAGCATTTCTATGGTTACTGACCCAAGCCCTGCCCGGGCGTGAGAGGTTACTTTATCCACGGCATCAAGACCGCGTACAGCTTCTTCAACTGCCAGGACAATGCCTTTTTCCACCTCTTCAGGACTGGCGCCGGGATAGGGCACTGATACAGTTACTAAATCCAGGCTGAATTCAGGGAAGACCTCCTGTTTAATGCGCAAGCTATAGATGAATCCGCCAATAATCAGAACAGACATGGCCAGAGTAGCCGCTACAGTGTTCCCGGCCATCCAGGCAATGGGGCCGCGGTTTTTTTGATGAGATGATAGATCACTCATGGTTTTTTACTCGGGCATTGATGGTGGTATTTTGGGCATGGTCTGTTGAGCTGACCATAAGCTCTATGCCTTGCACGGGCGTGGACAAATCGGAAGTGATGATACGCTGCCCCTGGTTAAGACTATTGCTTATGAGAACTGTGTCGAGGTCTCGCCAGACTATATCTACTTGACGAATATCCAGGGTGTCCTGATCAGTGACCAGCCAAATAAAGTTATTATCCCGCATAGCGGATCGATGGATTTTAAATATATTGTCAAGCTCATGACCTTCAATTTCAACACGCACATAATCACCAAGGAGTATGGGCCGGTGGACTGTATCGGAAGAGTTCACTCCCAGGGGATCTTTGATGGTTATCAGAAGGCGGGCCATGCGGCCGTCTTTTTCCAAGTCCCCGAGCAATCCGGTAACTGTGCCGTAAACCTCATGAGTTGCCGAATTGGCCCCGTAAATGATTTTCGCTTTTGAGCCTTTTTGTTTGCTGGTGCGTGGAATGGTGATCCAGCTCAGCCGATCGTAGGGAATGGATGTTTGCACCCAAAATTCATCTGTGGCCACCAGGGTGGCTGCCTGATCTTGAGCTGATATTTGAGAGCCGATGTCAATATTTTTGCTTAAAACAATACAATTAAAAGGAGCGTATATTTCGGTCCTTGAGAGGTTAAGCTCGGCCTTTTCAATCTCTTTTTTGGCCAGGTTCAGGGCGGCTTGTTTCTGCTGTAATTGCGGCTTGCGCAAAGCCAGCTCCCGGTCTAGCACACTTGCCTCTTGCTCGGTTTTCAATAGGCCCCATTCGCTTTTGGCAATATCCTGACGACCCATTTCCATTTTTAAATCGGCTTCAGCAATGTCCAGTTGATATTGCTTTTGATCTTTAGCCAGGAGATAATCTTCCTTATCAAGCTGTAAGATTTTTTCACCTTTTTTAAGATAACCGCCAACCATAAATTCAGGGCTGATACTGACAACTTCGCCACTTACCTTTGCTTTTAAGGTGATTTCACGAACCGGGACCACAGTTCCCATGGTGTGCACAATAATTTTTTCTTTTGATTTTTGCAGTTCTGCCACATTTACCATGGCCTTGATTTTGGTAATTTTTTTCTTTTTGGATTTTGGGCGGGTATCATAAATACGCCTGGCGCCAACCATTGCTATGCCAATAATGATTACCGGCAAGAGAATTTTGATGACCGTTGACCACCATTTTTTATTAGTTTGCATGTTTTGTTTATCCTTAGTTTTGTTGGTCATGGCTAAGCTGTGTCATTGCTCATTATTTCCTTCTTCCGGATTATTCATCCAAGTGCCGCCGAGCGCCCGGTGCAGATTTACACGATAGATTAAAAGTTCGGTGCGCCGTTGGATCAAGTCATTCTGTAAATTTTGGGCCTTAAGCAGTTCCGTCAATACGGGCAGGTAATCGATAAGCCCTTTGAGGTAACGTTGGCGAGCTTTTTCCAGGGCCTGTTCAGCCAGGCTTATTTGTGATTGTAAAGCATTAATATGCCGGCAATGTTTTTCTTCCTGAATAAGAGCATTTTCCACTTCTTTTATGGCCGTTAGTAATGTTCTTCGATAAGTAATTAATTTTTGGTCTGTTACTGCTTTTGATCGATCTACTTCAGCCTTAAGTCGCTGCCGATTAAAAACCGGCGCTGTTAAACTGCCGGCCAGATTTAGAAGCCAGGTATCAAAAATATTGGCTAGTTCTGTGGCGCTATAAAGGGCCCGGGCTGATAGTCTGATGGCCGGAAATTGATTGGCTTTGGCAGTAGCCAGTTGCCGATCCGATACTTGTAATCGAAGATATGCCGCCTGAACATCCGGCCTCTTGGTGAGTAAATCAGCAGGCAAGCCGATCCGGGGTACTTTATTGATTTTAGATAGTTTTGTTGTGACCATATCCTCTATTGTTCCGGGGGCCCGGCCAAGCAAAAGGGCCAGTTCATGCAAGAGGGTTTGCTCTCGGGCTTCAATTAAAGGAATAACTGCCTTTACTTTCTCTACAGCCTGTTGCTGTTGTAAAACATCAAGTGCGGAAACCAGAGATTTTCGAAAACGCAATTTCACCAGGTCAAGAAAAATAAGGTTGGTGTTTAGCTGTTCCTGAAGTAAATCTTTCTTTGCTTTTTGGGAAATAATATTTATCCAGTGTTCAGTTGTTTGGGCTGCAATGCTCATGGCAGCCGTATTAATATCTTGACGAGTGGCCATACTTTCCAACCGGGCTGCCTGTTTTTCAGAATGAATTTTTCCCCAAAAGTCCAATTCATAACTGCCGGCCAAACCCAATGCATAATTTTCCCCAGCGCTGGTGGATAATTTTTGAGTTACAGGATTTTCAGATCTTTGTCGTGATTTTGAAGCTTCTACATTAACTGATATATCCGGATACAAACCGGCCCCTGCTTTGACTGCCTGGGCCCGGACTTGCCGAAGCCTACACCAGGCCTCTATAATACTAAAATTATTGGTCAGCGCCTTTTCGATTAAAATATTCAGTTCTTCACTATTGAAGGTCTTCCACCATTTATCCTGATATTCCGGGCCTTGCTTATCCTGATATTCCCAACCTTGCTGAGAGATGGAATAGGAATCCGGGAAATTCTGCAGCTTTTCTGTGTGAAGGGTGTTAGACTGTCTTTTCGGCAGACAGGATAATAAGGGAACTGTTACCCCCATCAATATCAATAATAAATAGATGTTTTTTTCCACTAATCAGATTCCTCACCATATGCATTAAGCTCACGAATACCAGCCAGGGAAAAGCGAGTAATGTGCTCGGTTAAGAATGGAACAATTTTTTGGCTATCTTCTTGGTCATTGAAATGCCGTTGGCGAAAAGCTTTATTGAAGCTAAAAAACACGCATTGGCTTACCACACTTATTCCGGCCAGGTGAATCTGGTGCTCTGTGGCCTTTTCTCCAAGCAACAACTGAATGATTGAAGTAAGTTGATCAATTTGAGGAATGATAATTTCATGGAAAATTTCTTCAAATACCTCTGTTGGCTCAGCCATTTCTTTTACCATGAGTTTGGGCAGGTAACCCGGGGCATCTTTACTGAATATTCGATGTAACTTAACAAAGATAAACGCCCGCAATCGATCTTCAGGTGTCGGATTTTCTCCCAACTGCTTTTCCATAGGATAGGCTTCAACTGCAATAGTATTAGCATACCGCCAGACTTGCCTGTAAAGCTCTTCTTTATCGCGGAAGTAGTAATTTACCGCAGCCCGGTTTGCCTCAGCCAAGTTGCAGATCTCGGTAATGTTGGCATCCCGGTATCCTTTCTCGGCAAACACCTGACAGGCGCTTTCCAATACACGCTGTTTTGTATTTTTGGTGGTTTTTTTAGAATCAGCCATTTACAAATAATCCTATGAAATGAAGGTATAATACATCCGTTTCATATATATATATTAAATGCGCGTTTAAATGTCAACTAATTTTTTTATCGGCTCTTGTGGGCTGATTCATCATCTATATCATAAATAATAGATGATGATATTTATAGAATTTATAAATAGGTGAGTATTAAGAGATGATAGAAAGAATTACACTTTTTTTATAGGACAAGAGCAAAATTTTAATCCATCAACTAATTTATAGTGCTTTTCATTATTGATCAAAAGGGTGAAGTCTGACGGATTTTCGTTTTTCATAAATATATTTTATAAAGTCTGAACCTAATTCCGGGTAATCTTTCGAGCACTTGTTGGACGTTTTTTTATTACCTAACCTGCGGTCTGAATTGCTTCTTGTGCTTTGAGTGGAAGTTGGATAAGGACAAAATAGGATATCGGATAAAGGTAATCTTCCTCTGATTCATCAATTACTCTTATATAACCTTCCTTTGCAGCGTCTTCATCAGGGAGAACCTGATAGATTTTCCTTTTTTCCAGATCTTCACAATCCTTGTTCTCTATGCACAATGCAAATTCTCTTTTTGTTTTTGTTTTTCCCATTTTTTCAATCCAATATTCTTTTAATTTTCGTTTTCTTTCTGCCTATTCAGTGGGCCTCATACCAGTGACGTTCAGCTTTACAAATTCTTCCGCTTGTAAGTTGAATTTTTGCAATTCCTTTAAGTTTCCGCCATCTTCCTTGACCATATTGCTTACGAAGTCTCATTATATCTCGAATTTTACCTCCCACGGCTATTGTTTCTATGTCCTCTATATTTCCAATTATATCAAAATACATGATAGTTACCATTTATCTATTTATAGCCAATGTTATTCGAATTATTGGATGGCCTAAGCATAAAATTATTTTAATCTTTTATGAGGTTTCGTTTTATTATTTTGCCTATTCACCTTTTCAATCCTAATATTTAATCATCCATCTAATTGAATTATTGATTGCTTTCATTCGTTTTTCAATGTTAGCACTCGCCAACCCATCAAAATATTTACGTTTATGGTTTACTGTTGCATAGCCAAATTTGATAGTTTGCCTTTTAAAATTTTCAATCCACTGAAATAATGAATAATATCTTGTTTCAATATCATGACGAATTGTAGAAACACTTAAACGGTCAATCATAAATTTCTTAGAAAGCTTAAAATCTGAATCCCCCATGATAATAGCTAGTAATAATTCATCCGAATTAAGGTTTGATGCTAATATATGCGTTTTAAGGAACTCATTTCCATTTTGGGTTGGATCAATTTGCAAATTATAATCGTTAGGCATTTTTTGAAGATAGTTGAGTGCTTTTTGGGGATCTTTAAACCAATCCATTATAGTATTACTAAAGCAATACTTTACATCATAAATCCCATCTATATCAAATAAATTTGGATTTTTTGAAGAAATATAACCGGCAGAAGATTTGATTTGGTTAAAAATAGGAAATATTTTATTATTTTTGACGGTCTTTAGAATTGATTTTAATAAATCATCAGTGTCTAACAAGGCAGAAATAATAGATCATAAAATTTTTTTTGACTTCAAGACAGTTCTGGATACCTATTTTAAAGATTTGCCGGAAATAAGAAATTATCATTATTTCCTCTTTGACACTGACAGATTAGGTATTGTTAGTGTCAAAGAAAATCTTAGAGATGAATGGATTGAATACTTTTTATTGAAACCACCTCTAAACCAATCCAATGCTAAATCACAATGCGATATTAGTCCAAATTCACTGCAATCTCCAGGTTTAAAC
>JAUWIR010000134.1 GCA_030605265.1 Pseudomonadota bacterium
ATCATAAATCAGTAATTGTCAAAATTAACGACCGAGGCCCTTTCATTAGGGGCAGAATTCTTGATCTATCCTATCAGTCAGCTTTGTGTCTTGATATGGTAGAAGACGGCCTTGCGACAATACAACTTGAAATTATTAAATTACCCGAAGAAAACTCAAAAAATCATTTTATCCAGATTGGATCTTTTAGTGTATATAAAAATGCCCGAAGAGTTTACCAAGAACTTTCACCCACTTATCAGATCAGGATGGCCACACTACAAAAGGAAAAGACAAAAACCTTTTATCGGATATGGATAGGCCCCTATAATCGATCTGCTGAAGTAAAAAGAAAGTTGTGGGAATTAAAGGACGCCGGTTTTCCTGACTCTTTTATCATAACAAGGTAAAATACATTATGTGCTCTGACATTATCTTTTATTCTTTTGGGGTATTTATCTTAGGCCTGGTTCTTCTTTTCGCCTCCTATGATATACTCCTTAAATTACTCCATAACCCGAAAAGAAGAAATTTCGGGCTAATCTTTTCCTTTATTTTTCTCCTCCTGATGGGTGTGATATTTTTGGTACTGGCTAGTCTTGTCTTGGCCAGACTTTATTTTATAAACAAAATTATCTTTACTATATCCGCCCTTTTCTTTTTGGCTGTAGCTATTGGGACCTATTATTTAATGAAATGGAAACGTGAGGTTATCAAATCCATAAAAAAAAATGAGTAAATTTCCTTAATGAAGAAGCCATATATCCAAGAAAAATTCTATAAATTTCAACAACAAAAACTATTCACAACAGAACAGCCGATTATTACGGAAACCCCGCTTGAGGTTTGTATCAATAATGTTCCCCACGCAAACCTTTTCCAAACACCCGGGAAGGAAAAAGAACTGGCTATTGGCTTTTGCCTATCACAAGGCATTGTATCGGATAATATAAATAAATCCATGATTCAGGGAAAATTTCTTGAAGAGATAAATCGCCTTGATCTTCGGCTTGATCCCTCTCTTTTGATTACTAAAAAAGACCAAGATAATACTCTTTCTCTTTTGGCTAAAAATAAAATTTTTTCTCAAAAACTTCCTCAAAGAGAAATGACCTTGGCAGGGAAAGTTCCTCTTTCCCTGCTTCAAGGTATTGAAAAATCTTTCAAAAAAAAGCAAGCGCTTTTTTCTCTTACAGGTGCTACCCATGCTGCCTCAGTTTTCACTCTTCATGGAGAATATCTCTTTTGTTGTGAAGATATTGCTCGGGATAATGCTCTTGACAAAGCTGTCGGACATGCATTCCTAACCGGTATTGACCTTTCTGATAAAATTTTATGCTTGAGTAGTAGAACAAATTATTCCCTTATAATAAAAGCCCTAAGGGCTAAATTCCCTATTGTCGCCTCTATTTCCGCTCCCACCTCCATGGCCGTCAAAATAAGCAAAGCCCATAACCTTACTCTCATAGGCTTTCTTAGAAAGCAAGAGATGAACATTTATACTGGGATAGAGCGGATTACAGAATTACACGATAATGAAATAGGTATTGAATAGATACTGGATATATAAAGGATAAAGAATGAGTGACCAGGATAAAATCAAATTAACGCAAAGTGTAAAATCTGCAGGCTGAGCATCAAAACTGGGTCCGGGTGACCTACAAAACATTCTGGCAGACCTGCCCCATATAGAGCACCCCAAAGTAATGGCCGGCTTCAGTGGCGCTGAAGATGCCGGTGTATATCTTTTGCGGGACGATTGCGCACTTATCCAAACAGTTGATTTCTTTCCTCCTATTGTTGATGACCCCTTTGATTTTGGAAGAATTGCAGCTGCCAATTCCCTCAGCGACATCTATGCTATGGGTGGCCAACCTATATCTGCTTTAAATATTGTTGCGTTTCCTCTTCGCTGCCTGGGGGCCGACATTTTGAAGGAGATCCTGCGGGGAGGTCTGGCAACTTTGCAGGAGGCCAATGTACCCCTTATTGGAGGGCATAGTATTGAGGATGAAGAGATAAAATACGGTCTTTCAATAGTGGGTACTGCTCACCCTAAAGAAATTATCCGGAACAATACACCACAACAAGGTGACAGTCTTTTACTGACCAAGCCCATTGGAACAGGAATTATCGCTACGGCAATTAAAGCTGAAATGGTTGATCCTTCACACCTTCAAGCTATGATCGATTCTATGAGTTTTTTAAATAACCTGGCCAATCAATGTATGAAGAATTTTAAAGTACATGCTTGTACTGATGTTACCGGATTTGGTCTCCTTGGCCATCTCAAGGAAATGGTAGCCGGCACATTTTGTGATGTAACCATTCTATGCAAGAAAATCCCCTTACTCGACGGCGCTGTTGAATATACTAAAATGGGTTTGATCCCCGGAGGAGCATACAGAAACAAAGAGTATATAAAAAAAACTGTGATCGGTTTAAAAACCCTTGATTCATCCCTTCAGGATATCCTGGTTGATCCACAAACCTCAGGTGGATTGCTTATATGCTTACCTCCTGAAGAGGCCCAAGAATTAATTAAGGTCCTCTCCCAGCTTCAGAAATTACCAATAGCTATAATAGGCGAATTTTTTCCGGGCAAAGGGAAAATCCATCTTACTCCTTAACTTTTTTTTTCGCCCTGATGGAAAAAATTTTTCAATTCTGCAAACTACTTTCGTGTAATCATTCAGTCCCCTCCCCCCCCCCCTCTCCCCCGCAGGGAGAGGGCGCGTAAAAGGTAAGGCTTAAGGCAGGGGGCCTGAACGGTTACACCTTCGTTGATGTATAAAAAATACCAAAAATTTATAGTGAAATTCACCATAAATCAAAATCAAATTGAAAGTTTTTCAGAGGGACTGGAAGGAAAAGTTAAGGTAAAGATGCTGCCTTTCCCTTGCTTACTTTCCACACTTATGGTCCCCCCTAGTTCTGAGACATTTTTTTTCGTTAAAGCCAACCCAAGGCCCAAACCCTTTCTTTTAGTACTGATGTAATCAACAAAAATGGAATCAATTCTTTCTTTGGGTATGCCCACACCTGTGTCCTTTATCATTATTTTAACAAAACTCTTTTCATGATTGGCAGATTGAGGAAATCTGTCTTTAGTGAGTGTAATGGATAAGTGACCACCTTGGTGCATGGCTTCAACAGCATTAGTTATCAGGTTTTTAATGACCCTTTCAAACAAAAATTTATCAGCAAATATTCGAAGATTTCGATCATGAGAAATTAGTTTCATTTCAATCTTCTTTTGCCTGGTTTCATTTTCATAGAGGTTAATTATTTCTTTGAAAGCAAGTTCCAGATTCAAGGGAATAACTACCATGGGGTCCGGGTGGGCTATCGGCTGAATACCCAAGCCTGTATCTGCTCTTTTTGATAAAAAAAAATAGATTCTGGGGCCTCTTTGGGGCCTCAATATTTTGGATTGATAGCGATGATAAGCTATTGAATTTTATGGAAAAGATATGGAGCGGGCAACGGGATTTGAACCCATTGCATAGAAGAAAAAAGCTATTATTTACAACTTGTTATCAAGTATCATTTTTTTTCTAGGGCTATCTGGGACTAGTATATGATTTTCAATTGCCCTTTATGGGGTTACAATTCGGTCCCTTCTTTGATGATGGCATCTAACCTGCACAGCGCCCTGTTTGCTTTTTCTATTAAGACTTTCATTCCATTATCGTATTCGAGAGGAGGATTAGGTGGTAACGTGTTAGGAATAAAGGTACTATATCCCTCCGGGCCCTCTTGTTGGACTATTAACTTTCCGGCCCTTGACGATGCTTTGGTAAACATTTCCTTACCTCAAATTTTTTTCTAAAGTATAGGCATCATAAAGAAACTTTCGTTTCTTAAGATTTGATTCTAAGAAACGATAACAGGAAATCGTTTCTTAGTCAAGGGAAGATTGCTCAAAAAATTGTGTCCTTACGCCCTATCTTTTTTTTAACAATCAATGGAACTGAAGGATTCAACAAACGATCAATATCTGAAGTATTTTCCGGTTTATCCGGTTCAAACCCAATCTTCTTTATAGTAAATCTTCTATTAACTATGATATAGTTATGAAAAAGTTATGAGAAAAATAAGGATGAGATACTTTAAGCCCTAAGAAGAGTTTTAAGGCATTTACAATAATATTTAAACCTTACTAAGGAGAGGCTATGAAAACAATTCTTTTGCTTACTGTTGGCGGATCTCATGTCCCCATTATCAATGCCATCCGGGAATATCAGCCGGATTTTACTTATTTTATTTGCTCTTGCGGGCAGCGCGGGAGCGAAAAAACTATTGATGGGGCAGGCAAACCATGCGGAGATTTGCGCAAATGCCCTCATTGCCATACTCCCCTGGGAAAGGCAGAAGAGGCAATTAACCATCAGTTAAAGTTAAGGCCTGATCAATATGGAAAAATCCTGCTGGATGATCCGGATGATCTTGACGAATGCTATCAGAAGCTCAGCGCACTATTCAAGGAGATATGCGCGCAGGAAGATGGTTCATGCCGGATTGTGGCCAATTATACCGGCGGCACCAAAACTATGTCTGTAACCCTGGCCCTTTTGGGCGTAATCACCCCGGGCTGCGAGCTCTCTTTAAATAAGGGATTACGAAATGATCTGATCAAAGTGATCACTGGTGATGTGCCTGTTTCAGTAGATAAGTGGAATATCTTTGCTCAAATGCAGTTAGATACTGTAAGGCAGGCTTTGGCCGGTTTTGACTATTCAGGGGCCAATGACATTTTGGCTCAAATTTCTAAAAGGCCGTTAGAAAAAGGGCTTCAAGGCAGGGTAATTTATCTGAGGCAGGTTTGCCGGGCCTTTGACGCCTGGGATAAATTCAAGCATCAGGAAGCTATGGACCTTCTTTCTCTGCTCGGCGGAAAACCCCTGGCGACCTATCTTGTTGCCCTGAAAAGAATTGCCGGCGCTATTAAAAGCTGCCATGGGTATGAAAAGGTCATGGATCTGGTCCTGAATTCCCGGCGCCGGGCCGGTCAGCAACGGTATGATGATGCGGTTGCCAGGCTTTATCGGGCCATAGAGCTGTTGGCCCAAATCAGGCTGCTTAAAGACAAGGGTATCGACAGTGCTGATGTAAAATTGGAGCAATTGCCGGAAAGCCTTGGTCAGGCTTATCAGGCACGCCAAAAAGATGGGAAGATCGCTATGGGGCTGGCCGAGGATTATGGGCTTTTGGAAAAACTCAATGATCCCATTGGGCAACTCTTTGCTCAGCAAAAGAATAAGATCTTAGAGGCCATTAAAAAACGAAATTTTTCTATACTTGCCCATGGGCTTACTCCTATCACAGAGGATGATTTTTTTCAGGTAAATATGACCTTAAGCGGCTTTATTGATCAGGCCTTTAACCTGATACCTATTGGTCAGGATCAATATATTCCGCAACTGCCCAGTGAAGATCTCTTAAATTTTTATCAGGAATAAAGGACAAACTAAAACCGATTCTTAGCTGAATTGGGCCTTGGATAAGGAGCAAATAATGGATTCTGCAGCCTGCACCTCCTTTTATCAACAGATTATCCACCCAGCCGGCCTGAAGACGGCCTTCTTTAAAGTAAAATCAAACCATGGCGCACCCGGAATCGACCATCAAACAGTCGATGATTTTGAAGCAGACCTGGAGAAAAACATTCAAACTCTCCATCAAGAGCTTTCCGACCATTGTTATCGTCCCTTGCCCGTCATTCGATTTTATCGAGAGAAAAAGGATGGCAGTAAAAGGGGCTTAGGGATATTTGTGGTCAGGGATCGCCTAGTTCAGCAGTCTGTGCACACAGTTTTATCCCCCTTTTTAGATCAGGAATTTCTTGATTGCAGCTTTGCCTATCGGGTGGGCAGGTCTGCGCTGGGGGCTATTGACCTGGCCCGGCAATGGATCAGAGAAGGCTTTCACTGGGCGCTCTGCGCAGATATTGAAAATTGCTTTGACTGTTTTGACCGGGAAATCCTCCTCTCCCTTCTGAAGGACAGGATAGCTGAAAAAGAGACCATCAACCTGATCCAAAAGTTTCTAACCACTGGCCTCATGGAGGGGATGAGCTACCGGGAGAATTATACGGGAGTGGTTCAGGGGAATGTTCTATCTCCCTTATTGGCCAATTTATACCTTCATACCTTTGATCAGACTATCGTCAATCAGGGCTATCGCCTGATCCGATATGCAGACAACCTGCTGATTATGGAGCAGAATCAGGAAAAAATCGGACGTGCCTTAACTGATACTTTCTATGCCCTGGATAAGATCAAACTGCAGCTTAACCAAAATAAAACCAAAGTCGTTAATATCAAAGAAGGGATTATTTTTTTAGGATATTATCTGGATAAGGATGGAAAACAGGCCTCCTCTAAAGCTATTGAAGTAATAAATAAGAAGCTATCCAATTTGGCTGGAGCACATCGACAAACACCCTTGCCTAAAAAGGTTGACCTTTATCAACAGGCCATCCGGGGCTGGATGAACTATTTTAAGAATTGCCGGGGTATAGCCGTTAATGATGCGGCCCGATATCTGGCTATCCTGGAATTAAGCCTTGAGATTGGAGACGAATCGTATGCACTGCAATTATTAAAAAACCGGGCTAAATATTCTTCAGGAAGCCTTGAATTCAGCCTTCGGCTTGGCAAGTTGATGGCCAGACTAAATAAGCCGGATCAGGCCTTGAACGAATTCTCCAAAGTCTTATCCCAAAATCCTGATTACCAGCCGGCAGCCAAGGAAGTGCAGCAGATTGAATCCCTGGATACAAATTATCAAAAAAAAGTTGAGCGGCTCAAAAAAATTATCCACTGTACTCCTGACTTACCTGAAGCTTATCAAGACCTGTCTATGTGTTATGCAGATGCCGGGGAATTCGGCCTGGCCCAGGAAGCCTATAACAAATTTTTAGAGCTTAAGGAAAGGCACAAGGATAAATCCCCGGCCAAAGATAGTGCCCGGGAGGCCGGGCAGGTAATTCCGCCCTCCTCTTCATCTATATCCCCCAGTATATCCGGCAGTGCCAAAGAAAAATTAGGAGATCTTCCTCAAATTACCCCCCTGCCATATACATCTGAGGATATCCTCCTATTTTCTTCCCTGTTTAAGGGAAGAAAGGGCGCTTTTGCCGAACAATGGGTTGATGAAAGAGGAAGGCGCGGCTTTCATCTTGTTTCCCGGGATATCACCTTGCAAGATATAGAGGGTCATCTTCGGGGAGAGAAGACCCTGGGCGCTTATCTTATGGCCCCGGATAATACGGTAACTTTGGGGGTATTGGATATTGACGTCAACAAAAGGGTATTGCTGGAATATGGGGATTCTCCATCAAGGCTCACAGAGTTTTATCAGGCAGTATCTTTTGATAGCGGCAGAATAGTCAAGAGCTGCCGCGAGCTTGGGCTTGAGGTGGCCACTGAGGACAGCGGCTATAAGGGCCTGCATCTATGGTTTTTCTTTAGCCAACCTATAGCCGCCAAACCGGTTCGACAGCTCCTTCGCTTCATGCTGGACAGGGCCGGCGAGCCCGGGGAAGGCGTTCATTGGGAAATATTCCCCAATGTAGATAGGATAAAGGGAGGCCAGGGCCCTTTAATCAAGCTGCCTTTAGGAATACACAAAAGGACCGGCAGACGCTGTTTTTTTCTTGATTCCGAAGGAAGACCTTGCTCTGATCCATTTAATCTGCTGCGGAAGATAGGTAAGATACCCTTGAGTAGTATTCAGGAGATCTTGCTTGAGTTTGCTTCTTCTAAAAAGGTGGCAGGCCCCATCAGTGCGCAAGGCTCTTCCAGGATCTCGGATCTTTTGCAAAGATGTCAGGTCATCTATGCTCTGGTTAAAAAGTCAGAGGAGATTCATTATCTGAATCATTCGGAAAGGCTCACCCTCCTTTATTCCATAGGGCAACTGGGAGAAGAGGGCAAGGCTTTTTTACATAAGACCATCAGTCATTGTCTTAATTATGATTATGCCTATACCCAGAGGCAGATTAATAAAATGAAGGACTACCCTATCTCATGCCCGAAGATCAAGGAAAAGCATCAGGACCTTGAAGTGACGGCTAATTGTCATTGCCATTTTCATTTGCCGAAAAAAGGGTATCCCTCGCCAATACTTCATGCCTTCAAAGGGGGCGCCCAAGATTCCTCTCCCTTTCCTACGTCTGCTTCCCCTTCAACAGCGGCTTCGCCTCTTAGTTCTCCTTCTAATTCAGCAACTCTTTTGACACAGGCCAAAAGCGGCGCTCCTGCCGGCGGCAGCGAAACCCCTTTGGACAACGGGGACAGCGGGAAAAATCTTGATGAGATTCTCGGAAAATATCTGGAACTAAAGCGTCAAGCCAGGGGCCTGGAAAAAAGTATAAAGAGAGTTGAGGAGGAGCTAAATTTATTTTTTGAACATGCAGGCAAGGATAAACTGACTACAAAGTATGGCCTTCTTGACCGGCAGATTATTAATGGCCGCAGAGAGTGGGTTATTGAGATTTAGCCGGGCGATCTTGAAAGCCGACAATACAGGGCCGGGAGGCAGCAGCCGGAAGTGTGGACAAATTTTTCATTAAGCTAAGGAGGGTAACCGTTCATTAAGCTAAGGAGTGTAACCGTTCACTCCCCCCTTCCCTCGTTTCCAATGAAAGGTTTTGTAGCGCTTACCATTTCAACTCCCTCTCCCTTTTGGGGAGAGGGTTGGGGTGAGGGGCCCGAATGATTATGGCTGAGGGTATAAACGATCTGAAAGGGGTATGCTATTATGGGAGTTTTATATCTAATTGAGCAAGGGGCTTGCTTACGCAAGGCTTCAAGACGACTGGTCATAGAAAAGGATGGGGTGGTCCTGCAGGAGGTCCCCAGTTTTCAGGTAAGTAATGTGCTTATCTTTGGCTCTATTCAAGTCACTACCCAGGCCATCAACCATCTTTTGGATAATGGCATAGATCTTGGCTTTTTAAGCTTAAAGGGGCGTCTTCGGGGCCGGCTGGCCTCTGTAGCTTCCAAAAATATCTTTTTACGACTAGCCCAATATGAGTGTTCCCGCAACCTTGACCATAAGCTTGATCTGGCCAAAAGATTTATTAGAGCTAAGCTCAGCAACCAGAAAACCTTGCTTTTACGCTATCAGAGGAACCATCCTGAGGTTGATTTTTCAGTGGAAGTTGCTACCTTAAATCAATTAATTCCCTCCATCGCTCAGAAAAAGGCCATTGATTCTCTGATGGGTGTGGAAGGCGCCGGCAGTGGGGCTTATTTCCGGGGCTA